>CANTWQ010000085.1 GCA_947853365.1 uncultured Bacilli bacterium | reverse complement strand
GCAATATCCGCCATCGGTTGATCTGTTACGGAATCGGAATAAAAACAATTCACAGTTTGTCTAGGGAAGGATGTATAGAAGCGACTTACTTTTTCTTCTTTTTCACAATTTTTTGATTGTAAAACTCCATTTTGATCAACTTTTGTGGCAATAACTTTTTTAATTTTTAACTTTTTTTCTAATGGTTTTAAAAGAAATTCAGGAGATGCAGAAATAATCACATCCGTATTTTGTTTTTGATTTAAATACCATTTTGTAATATATTTTTGATGTGTCTTCCAAAACAATTGAACCAATTCTTTTTTGTTTTTAAAGTCTTTTAAAAAGACAAAAAAGTGACTTTTCATTTGTTCTTTGGTTGTTTTTTTCAATTTATACAGAAGAATTCCATATACCTGATATGGGATATATCGTATTAGCCAAGGTTTTTTCTTCAAACAAAAGAAATATAAATCAATACTACTATCATGTAAATAAATTGTTTTATCAAAATCATAAACGTTTATCATAACACATAAAATACCAGGGTCGTATAGATAATATAGCTTAAAATTAAAGCCATAAGTGTTTTATCTTTTATTACGACATCTACTGGATCTCCATAAGAATTTCCTTCTATATCTAAACTATATTTCAAGAATATAATCACAATCATTGGTACTGACCAAATCATCAAACTTGTATTTGATTGGTTCCATATGTTGGTATCGACACACCACAGACTATATGTAATCAGAGCTAAAGTTAAGAAAACATACATATTCTTATCCAAAAAATCCTTTGTATAATATTGCAATACTTTTCTGCTCTTTTGACCGTTTTTTTCCATTTCATTACGCCTTTTTCCAAATACAAGATAAGATGCTCCAAACATAACCATAAGATAAAGCCAGTTTGATAGTTGCACTTGAATCACATAACTTCCATAAAGAACTCTTAATAAGAACCCAGATACTAAAATAACGATATCAACAATTGGTTTATGTTTTAGCCATACGCTATAGAGAACATTTAAAATAAAATAAATGATTGGGATTACAATAATCCATATTTGCGTGATTCCATTTGGTTGACTACAATACAAAAAAGTACTAATGGCAATGGACGAAAGAAGAAGAAAGAATGCTAATCCTATGGCTATTTTAGGTTTTGCTTCGCCACTTGCCAAAGGACGATTTTTTTTGATCGGATGCTTGCGATCATTTTCAATGTCTTGTAAATCATTGACAATATAGACACAAGAAGAAATCAGTGAGAAAGCCAAGAAACCAAAGCAAGTGCGGATCAATGGTAATCCTTCTAAAAGATGACCACTAAAGAATAGTGGAAGAAAAATAAGTGCATTTTTTAACCAGTGATGAATTCTCAACAATTTTATATATGCTTTCATTTAGTTTTTCTCTCCTCTTGTTTTCTTGATTGCTTTTTCTGTTTCTTTTACAATATAAATTGGTCTTTGTTTTGTTTCTAGATAAGTTTTGGCCAAGTATTCACCAATGATTCCTGTGCAGAAAAGATTGATTCCACCGACAAAAAAGATGATACATGCGAGACTTGGCCAACCAGAAACCGGATCTCCAAAGGCTAATGTTTTGATAATAATGACGATAATCATAATAAAGGCAATAAAACAGAATAGAATACCTAAAAAAGCAGCGATAATAAGAGGGGTTGTGGAAAAGGCAACAATCCCGTCAATGGCATATGTAAACAATTTCCAAAAATTCCATTTGGTCGTTCCTGCTACACGTTCTTGATTTTCAAATTCGATCCATTTTGTTTGAAAACCAACAAAACTAAATAATCCTTTGGAATAACGATTATATTCTTTCATAGAAACGATGGCATCGACCATCTGCCTTGTCATTAACCGAAAATCTCTAGCTCCTGCTACCATCTCTGTTTTTGACAAACGCCCAATGATTTTATAAAACCATTTGGTAAATGTCTTTCTTAAAAAAGAATAACCATTACGTGATGTGCTTTTCGTTGCACAACAGTCATATTCTCCTTCCTCTAACGTTTCAAACATCTCAATTAACAACTCTGGTGGATCTTGTAAATCGGCATCCATCGTCGTAATATAATCTCCCGTGGCATTCTCTAGTCCAGCATACATACCGGCTTCTTTCCCAAAATTACGAGAAAAAGAAATATAACGAACGCGATCATCTTTCTTCGCTAATTCTCTTAAAATTTCTAATGTTTTATCTTTAGAACCATCATTGATAAATAAAAATTCAAACACTGCTTGTTTTTTCATTTTTTCCGTGATTTTATTGACTTCTTGATAAAATAAAGGTAACGATTCCTCTTCATTGTAACAAGGAACTACAATTGATATTTTTTTCATAAAACTCCCTTTCCTTTGATACCCTGATTATATCATTGTTTTTTATTTATGTAAATTAGGATGCTTCCCTCATCTCTTGTTTAATCAGCTTGGCATGGAGTACAAGTCGTAAACCATAATCATTTTTACAAGTAGAAAGTGTCAAAATTTTATCTTTCCTATTCACATCGGCCGCAAATGTCACTTGACTTCTTTCTTTTAACGTAGCTACAAAATCGGCGAATTCTTGCTCGTTTGCAAATTCTGTTTGAATATAATAACTTTCTGCTTCGATCGTATAAATACTAAATACTTGCCATAAGGTATTATGTGTTGGCGTCGACAGCTTTACAATATGATTTTCTTTATTATTATACCAATCACTTTCCAAAATATTTTTTAAACTACCAAACATCGTCGTATCTAATCTGCCATGTCCATAAATAATCGTATTATATCCAAAATTTTCTAAATCATTACGGTAATCGGCAAAGATCCATCCAGCATAATTAAAAGTGCCTTCGTAAGAGTGTTTTAAATAATATTTATTATCCGTTGTTTGAACGACTGGATAATTGATATTCGTACCATTAACTTTGATCCACCCTACCGTATCTTTATTCTTTTCTAATAAATCTTTAAAATCGACACTTAACATATCCATTTTAATATAGTCCCAATAATCATTTGCTTCTTCTTCCTCTTCTGGAGGATTTACCACAACGGTGTTTTCTTCGATGGCTGGTTTTTCTTCTATCGGTGTATCGGATAAATGATCTGTAATTTTAGCAATTTCTTGATTATCTCTATTCCATCGTAAAATGACTACAATTACCGCGATTAAAATCAATAAAAATATTAGAATAATCGCATTATATACCCACTTTCTTAATCTTCTTTTCTTCTTCATATGATTCCATCCTGTATTAATTTTATCAGATTATTTTGATAAAGTCTATGCTAATACCATATAAAAACCTCCGATTCCACCTTTTGGAATCAGAGGTTAATTTCCGTTCTATCTTGCCATTTTCTTTTTACTTACAAAGACAATTCCAGCTAAAGATAAAATTCCGATGCTAACGTATAATGCGAGATCGATATCTGAAGTACTTGGGTTTTCAATATCTTCTTCAGGTACTTCAGGAGTTACCGGTGTTTCTTCTTCGATTTTAGTATATTTCGCATAAAGTGTGGTATCTTGATTGATTGGTTGTGTAAAATCAAATGGTGTTTGATAAGTCTCATCTTGATACCATCCATCAAATGTATATCCGTCCAAAACTGGATCTTCTGGTTGTGGTAAAGTTAATCCTTCTGGTAGTTTCATTATGGCGTCACCATCGCTCGTTGAAATGGTTAAAGTGATGTATCCTTCTATTTTCTTATCAACGGTTCCTTCTGGAGCAGTAATATTTGTTGTTTCCGTTACAACAACCATATTATTGCTTGTCGGATTAGCCATTTCTTCGCTTCCATAATTATAAACGTAACTGTTTCCTGTATCATCGGTGTTGATTAGTTTTGATTGATCGATTCCGACTTGGACATTTTTACTTGCGATATAAGCATCTCCAAATTGAATCAAATCCAGCGGATTTTCAGTGGTAATTGCGTTAGTGATTGTGCTATTTTGAATGGTTAATTGCAATCCATCTTGGCCTCCGATTACAACGGTTCCGTATCCGTTAGTATCATGTACTGCTTGATAACTGACTCCCGTTAATGTAGAATTCGTTACCGTAACAACATTATTCATTGCTTGTGTTTTTGACGATGATCCATTTGAAATATCAAGTGCAGCCCATCCTGTGATTTGCGATTCATCGATCGTCACTTTGTTTTCTTCGCCGTTAATCCAAATCGCATATTGCGCTTGTACCTCGGTATTCGTTACATTTAAAGTTGTCCCATTGGCTGTTTTATCAAGTTTGATTCCATAGGTCCAATAGGCTTTTCCATAATCTTTATTTTCTACCCAGTCCTTGTAACGAATAACCGCGTTGTTCATGTTGACAGTCAACGCTTCTTTTCCAGATATCAAAACCAATTGTTCTTGGCTAGCTTCTACTGTTACATTCTCTAATGTAACATTTGCAGAAATCGTTACCCCACCTTCAATGGTAACATTTTGTGCATCGCTGCCTTTGATGGTAAGATCTTTGTTGATCGTTAGATCTTCTTGATAAAGACCGTCATCTAGAATCAACACATCTCCCGCTTCGGTTGTTTCATTGTCGATTACATCTTGGATCTTCTCACCTGCAGTTACTGTTATATCTTTGGCATCTACTACTTGTGGCACGAGTAAAAAGCCAAGACATAAAACGATAGAAACGAGTATTTTTCTTGCTTTCATAAGCCCTCCTTTTATCATTGCACATCTCTACTATGCACTTTTACTATAACATAAAGCATACTAATTTTCAACAAAAATAAAGTGCCAAAAAACGACTTTGGCACTTTTATACACTTTTTTTCTTAAAAACAAATAATTTACTAAAAATATAATTAGAGACAATGACGACGACTTGAGAAATCAATTTCATCATTTTATCGTTCCATTTCAGTGTTGTAACACCTACAAACATAATGGCCATATCCATAAACAAAGTTATTAGCCGAGCAATAAAGAAACTTGTAATCTCTCTTACTTTGTTTTGATTTTTACTGGCAAAAACATATTTCCGATTCGTCACATAAGCAAATAATACGGATGATATCCATGCGACAACATTAGCAATCTGCAATTCTATGGCATGGTCAGGATTTAATATGGTATAGACCAAAGCATAATAAACAATTAAGTTAATCAGTGTCGTCAATACGCCAAAAATCAAATAACTGATAATTTCTCTATTTTTTTTGATCAAATCTACCATTTTTTCTTTCATACTTTTCGTTTCTACTTTCTCTATATAATTTTCAATTAGTTTCACCATATGATTGCGGTTACTTTGATACGTTTTCGGATGAAAATGTTCCGCTTTTTTAATCGTTTTTCCTAAGTTATCTAAGTTCGGTACTGCCATAATATATCCTTTGTTCGAAAACTCTTCTACGATTTGTTTTTGATGATCATTTTCATGTTCCCCGTATTTTTTTAAACGTGGTACCGCCAATACTTTTTTGTGATACTTTAATCCTGTAAGAATAGATCCTACTCCCCCATGCGTAATTAACAAATCACATGACTTCATGAGTTTCTCAAATTCATCCATAGGAATTAAATCAAAGATCTTCATATGGTTGGACTGATATTTGGTACTTCCAGCTTGGACGATGACTTCATCGGTAATTTCGTTTTTATCGATTGCTTTGTCGATTGCTTT
This sequence comes from uncultured Bacilli bacterium, assembly GCA_947853365.1. Classification (GTDB taxonomy): domain Bacteria; phylum Bacillota_I; class Bacilli_A; order RF39; family UBA660; genus Faecenecus. Next base: position 1,672 of record CANTWQ010000085.1, on the reverse strand, counting down.
TAGCAATCTAGAAAAATCTTTGTCTTGTGTTCCGAGTGTTACAAAAATCATCAGTAAATCCACCCCCCATACACAGCCTTGGGATAAAGTTTTAACATACTTTCCCATTGGACGATAAATAAATCCGCGAAGTGATAGATAATCCGGCCTGTGATCGTTTTGGTGGTACGATTGGCGAATGTCTCAATATAAATAATTTTACTACCAAATAATTTACCAATACAGCACATCGGCCCAGCGGTGTGAGCTCCGGTAGTAATAATAAAATCGGGTTTTATTTTCCAATAGAAGTAAAGACTTTTACAAGAGTTCCAAAATAATTTCAAAGGATATGATAACGGATGATGTTTGGTGCCATAAACTAAAAAGGAAATGTGATTGGGATATTTTTGAAGCAAAGCTTCATTCGATTTTGTCCGTTCTGTAATGATATGATAATCATAATCCGAAAACATCGGAGATAATTGTAGTAATTCCGATAAATGGCCTCCCGTGCTGGAGATAAACAATATTTTTTTCTTTTTCACTTTTTTAATATCTTGATCCATATTTTTTTCACTTCATCCTTAGTATATTTTAAACTGGTTTCGCGGGCATGAGTTCCTAATTTTTTTCTTTGTTTTGGATTTTGTATTAACTGAACAATACGATTGGCCATTGCTTCTTTGTCACGATGTTTGATTAGATAACCATTGGTTTCATTTTCGATGATGGCACATGCACCTTCGGCTGAGGAAAAGGCAATGCACGGAATGCCATAGGACATGGCTTCTATCAATACAATGCCAAACGATTCCGTTACCGAGGTCATCACATAAATGCTGCTTTGAGACAAGAGTTGATTGATATCATCTTTTTGTTGAAACCCATGCATCTTGATATAATCTAAATGTTCATTATAGATACGATCACTTAATAAATTTCTTTGGGCTCCATCACCAATGATATCGAGATGCCAATCTGGTTCTTGTTCATGTACTAATTTCATCACATCTAGTAAATCTTCATAGGCTTTTTCCCTTGCTAGACGACCTACAGAAATAATCCGCTTTTCGGATAATGATGAGACTTGGTCTGGAATATCTTCCAAAACATTAGGAATATAGACGCATCGACATCCATAGTTCTTTAGCTCTTTTTTATAGTATTTTCGCAAGTCTTCAGATACTAGAATTAAATAATCTAAGTCTCTAGCGGATTTCACAACTTTATTTGCATAGTCTAGATTACCGTGATGATGATTATGTTCCCAACCTATTTTTTTTACTTTACTTCGACCGTATTTTCCAAGCCAGGAATTAAATAAATCACGACTTGAAATGATAATATCCGCATCACTTTTCTTGATTGCATCAATCATTGTTTTTTTGCGTAAAAACAAAGTCATCAAGCTCTTATAGCTTTCTTTGGTAAAACGGATGGGTCTTAACTTTTTTAAAGAATTCTTCCATGCTTCCCGATTGGGTTGATATTTGGTAATTAAATACCTTACGTTTACACGTGGATCCAGTTTAAACACCGGTTTTTCATACAGTTTATAACTGGTAATTATTTCGACCTCAAAATCTTGACATAACATATTGGCAAGGGATGTGATCGAATTTTCGATTCCTCCATAACCTAAATGGAGTGCAAGAATAGCCACCTTTTTCATGTCATCACCTAGCCCTAT
>CANTWQ010000084.1 GCA_947853365.1 uncultured Bacilli bacterium | reverse complement strand
TTGGTGGAAGTTATGATTCTAGTGGTTTTAGTAGTTTACCAGATAGTAAATATTATGATGGATATACATCGTCGACAGCATCTACGGCCTGTAATGGAGGAGTATGTTACGGCCATGCTTTAAGTGAAACTAGTGGTTGGTATAGTGATTCTGCTTATATGGTATCGTCCCTCAGATTTGCTACATGGATGGCCCGCGGAGGAGGTGGTGATGTTTCCGGTGGTTCCGGTATAGGTGTGTTCAACTTTGGTTCCTCAGGTCCGGTTTCTGGTGGTCCGGATAGTAACAACTCATTCCGTCTCGTCCTTGCTCCTGGGCCTTAGTTTGCTAGGGCCTTTTTGATGTGTTTGTAGTGGAGGAAGGTGGTTGTGATGATGCTTGCTGATGTGGCGATTAAAAGAGGGAACATGCCAATTTTTAAAAGGGATGTGAATACGAGGGTGGAAAGACGTATGACGATACCGATGATATTATCCCACATCATCCATTTGGCTCCGTTAATGGCTTGCATGGTGGATGCCAGTGGAGATTGAATATAAAAAAGAAGGAAAACCGGGGCAATGATTCTTAAGTAAGTGGCACCATGATTGGTGTGATAGAGCGTGGATAGGAAAAAGTTAGGAAATAAGATTAAGATGATTGTAAAAGGAATACCAATCATTAGTGATAAGAGAATGGCTTGTTTTGTCTTTTTCTTCACATATTGGTATTTCTTTTCATGATATGCTTTGGTAATGGCTGGTAATAGGGCATTACTGATGGCCCCAGTAAAAAAGCCTGGCAACAGTAAAATGGGCATGACATAACCAGAGACAATTCCATATTCTGTGACAATAAAATCGTTGGTATATCCGACGAAGAGTAGGGTTGAGGTAAGTAAAATGGGTTCTAGAAAGTAACCGATCGATCCAACCAATCTTCCTCCCGTTGTGGGAATGGCGATATTTAATACTTCTTTGGTTAGATTTTGGTTTGGATGGAGGTCTTCTTTGGTCAGTTTGACTTTTTTGGGGAGAAAGAAATAGAGTACAACAATGGATAATCCTTCACTGAACATATTGACGAATATCAACCCTGCGACGGCATAAGTGATATCGATTTCTAATAAATACGGAGTCATGATGACAATCATGGTTAGACGAAAGATTTGTTCTAAAATATGGGATAGGACGTGGGGGAACATTCTTTGTTTTCCGAAAAAGTACCCGCGTAATAAGTTAGAAATAGAGTCAAAAGGTAAGACGAGGGCAATTGCTAAAATGGGTAGAAGGGTACGAGGATCTTTTAGAAAATGATTGGCAATCATAGGTGCAAGACAAAGAATCATTAAAATTAAAATGACGTTAAAGATGAGAAGTAAGGGAATGGCTGATAAGATAATATTTTTTCCGCGGTGCGTTTCTTCGGAAACAATTTTAGAGATAGCGGTTGGCATACTGAGTTGAGATAGTGTCATAAATAGAGAAAATGTGGGGTTCACTAACATATAAAGGCCAATTCCTTCGAGTCCCACCATACGTGTCATGACAATGCGAATGAACATGCCTAACAGTTTGGTAATCAGTCCTCCGATCATGAGGATAATGGTCGAACGAATGAATTTCTCCTTTGTCATAAAAAGCCCTTTCCTTTCTCGTTTCATCTATTATATAATGTATATATGAAATGTCTTTGGCTTTTATTATTGGAGATGGGTAAGCTATGAAAAAACGTGATTATCTTTATTTGTTATTGGCATCTTTTTGCTTGTTATTATTGATGATTGTTTGGCATCCTTCGACTTATTTTGGTTCTATGACGGATTGGTATAGCCAACATGTAACGCTTGCGTCTTATTTTCGTGATTTATTTTATCAAACAGGAGAGTTATTACCGGATTTTAGCATGCATTTGGGAAGTGGTATGAATCTTTATCATTTGGCTTATTATGGATTGTTTCAACCGTTTACGATGCTCAGTTATCTTTTTCCACAAGTATCGATGGATGTTTATTTTTCTTGTTGTTATTCTATGTTGTATTTGGTGAGTGTGCTTTTACTTTATTACTTTTTAAAAAAACATGGAATCAGACGACGTTATGCTTTTTTTGGTAGTATTTTGTTTGCTTGTAGTTCATCACTTTTATTTCATTTTCATCGACAGATTATGTTTGTTGACTATATGCCTTTTTTAATTTTGGCGATGCTTGCCATCGATGATTTGTTAGAAAAAGGAAGAAAGTATCCATTGTTTTTGCTTTTGATCCTGATGATCTTCACAAGTTTTTATTATGCACCTAGTATTTTTGTGATGTTATTGATTTATACTTGGTATGAAGCCAAAAAGAAAAATATTGCAAAGAAAGCCATGAAAAAGTATTTATTAACGGTCTTGTTGGTGATGATGGTCGCGACGCTTTGTACTTCGTTTTTATTATTACCGACGCTTTATACATTACTGACGAGTGGTCGTGGATTGACGATTTCTCTTTCTCTTTTCTGGCAGTTACTGCCCAATCCAAGTGCTTTTTTTCTGTTATATCATAACTATAATTTGGGGTTGTCCTTTGTTGCTTTGGCGATTTTATTCTTGGGCGTTTTTCGAAAGAAAAAAGAAGATCGGATGTTAGCTATTGTGTTTTTGGTATTGGTCTTCTTTCCTATCTGTAGTTTTGTGTTCAATGGTGGTCTTTATGCCCGTGGTAAGATTTTATTGCCGTTTTTACCTTTTTTACTATATTATGTTGTTGGTTACTTGCATCTGGAAGAGCCTTTTCCAAAGCATGGAAATATTGCTTTGATTGGTCTTTCTTTTGTCTTTTTGGTTGATCTTTTCGTCTTTTATGAGGAAGCGTATTTTGTGGTATTGATCATTGATTTTATCGCGACATTCCTTTTCTTACTTTGCTTTAAGTATCAGAAACAAAGAGATTGGTATTGGATCGTTGCTTCTTGTTTGGTGTTTTGCAGTTGTATTTTGGTACAACAAGAGGAAGTATGGGTTCCGAAATCGTTTGTTAAGAATCAAGAAGTAGAAGCAATCACAAATTTGTTGGAACAAATTCCAGAGGATTCTTTTTATCGAACGGCGATTGTTACGGATGAAGAGCAATGGCTCAATACGTTGTTTTCTAAAAATATTTATCGCTCGACGATTTATAGTTCTTCTTTTAACTCTCTTTATCATGAGTTTTTAACGGATACGATGCAAATGTCACGTAGCAGTCGAAATGATTATATGATCGATGATACGACGGATCCTGCGATTCTTTCTTTGTTGAGTCAAAAGTATTTGATAACGAAAACGGAATGTCCGTTGGCTTATCAAGAAGTAGCGTCTTCTTTTCCATATCGCCTTTGTCAAAATGATCAGGTATTACCACTTGGATATGGAAGTCGTCAGTTGCTATCTTATGATACCTATGAGACGTTATCTCCTCTATTGCAAAAATGGATATTGTTACAGACCGATGTTGTCGAAGATGGAGCTAGTGATATTTATTTTCCATGGGAAAAGATGGATGATAGTACTTGGCGGTTGATCGATCATAATGTTGAAGTTACAGAAGTGGATGGCAACCACCAAATCGTTGTCGAAGAGGACGAAGGGTATTTGGTGTTTCAAAGAGATGAGAAAACAACGGATATTTTAAACCTTACGCT
>CANTWQ010000083.1 GCA_947853365.1 uncultured Bacilli bacterium | reverse complement strand
GGTCTAGAATAGACATCTCCATTGACAATTAAAGAGGAAGAACTTCCACCATCCAGGTTCGCGGCGTTAATCGCACCATAACGATACATGACCTCGGTCACATCCACGAGATCGGCACCAATACTATATCCTGGTTGACGTCCATCGATAATTAACATCAGGACGATCCCATCACTTCTTTGCCCGATTGCGGAACGAGGGGCAATTCCCCATCCGCCGTTTCCTTGAACAAAGGCTCTTTCGCCATTTACAATAAGGAATGGTCCAAATTCGATGGCATCACGCATTCCCATGTTTAAGGCCTGTTTGGCACTCATACGTCCGAGTACGAGCTTATCGTCATAAGTGAAGCCAATGAACCCTCCACCGACATTGGCATCAGCATAATCCCAAATAATTTTTCCATCTTTGATAATCGTACCATGTGGTGTAGAACCATTGGAATTCCAATCAGGATCATAGAAACCTGATGCGTTAATAGCAATTAAAGCATTGTTATCTCGTGCCATTACTTTGGTCGATTGCCCAATTCTTCCTAAATATTTCGTAGTCACAATATGAATTTTGGATGGATCATAAACTGCGACCAAATAACCTTTGTAATTGCCACCATTGATTTTGCTACCATCGATAGGGATAATCTTGTAAATAGCACCCTCTTCTCGTTCTAACACTTGCCGTTCATATTCGTTTTCATAGATAATAGGTTCTTCTTGATCGGGATCAATCAAATCAGGGTTCGTATCTTCATCTGGTTCTACGATAATTTGTTCGGACATCACGCGTTCGATCGTTTCATCTGAATAGAACCATCTTGCTAAATACTGATGCGTCATCGTCGTCATGGCCGTCGTAATCAGGGTATCTCTTACATAAGCCCACGGGCCATAAAGAATAAACATTCCACTACTAAACAACAGAAAGCAACAAGACAAAGCAATAAGAAACGCTCTTTTCCAAGCAATTATTTTTTCTATTTTCGTTTTTTTTGGTTTCGTTTTCTTTTCACTTTTCACAGTCTCATCTTGCAGATGTGATGTCTTTTCGTCTGCTTCTTTTTTCTTTCGAATCATACTTCAACACCCTTTTTTATCTTTTCCTTCATTTCATATGGTATCAATATAACATATTTTTTACGGTTTGTAAAATGCTACTTTTATTTCATAGTAAAGCTTTGATTGATACTAGGAATGCTATATAAAAATAAGATGTCTTGATTCGTAAAATCAATGACTTGTTCTAGATAACTACTGGCAATATATCTTAAATCAATCAACGTAATTTTCTGATAAGATTCGATCCATAAAGGGACAATGCTACTCCCGAACGAATCACGAAAAACGATCAATTCTTTCCCATTGGTTTGATTTTTATTTTCCAAAGTCAATAACGCTCTTGCTCCATTTAGAAATAAATCATAACTGTCAACAGAGGTTAATTTATCTTCATTATAAATTGTTGTCTGTTCCTTTGTTTCATAATCAGTTACGACGACTTGAGCTAAAATATCATTCGTTAGAAAAGTTAATTGATCTTTCGGAAGTGGTAGAGACATTCGTCCGTAGTAAGATCCTGCAAAGTTAGAAAAATTTTTTTCTTCTTTGGGTGACGAGACCCAAGTCCCATTCATTTCTTGGACTATTTTCTTAGCGATTGGCTCTAATGTTTCCTGTTTCCAATGGATATCGGTTTTATAATAATTTTCTAACTGCAAATCTTCTTCCAGTGAAATGATATGAAAGGTATCTGATAATGGTTCTATTATTTGTTCCATGAAGGATTCATAATCGAGTTTTGGCTTGGTGGAATCTTCTAAATAATAATTTTTATCCGGAATGATTGCCAAATAAACTTCTTGATCCTGAAGATAGTTTTCTTTTATTTGCTTTAATAGATTGGTAAAATGATTGATCGAATCGGTATGGATGGTATCATTCCGTTCAAATAAATATCCATCCACTTCAAAAATATGGTTATTTTCTACAACACCAAACAAATATTTCTGAGCAAGGGCTTTGATTGTTCGAAAGGTTTCACGACCAACGATATGATCGACAAAGTAACGATCCAGTTCGGTAAAATAATCTTCATTATAATGATTTTCCGTCTGAAAAGATGGTACTTTGGTTAAAACACGACGTTCTGTTTTAGACACTTCTTGATCTGGAAGAATGATACTCATTATGGCAAGTGTTGCTAAAAAGCAGAAAAAAATCATACAAAACAATTTATCTTTCATGGTTCCTCCTAAAATCTAAAATATAAAAATGGCTGAAAGGAACTATCGACAATAAATGCCACGGATAGTAGTAATAATATCAAATAATAGATATTTTCCAACCATAAATACTTTCCTTTTTTCATAAAGATTTTCTTTTTTGTTAGCCACTGACTGATTGGGGTCATAGCAACCAAAGAAATGATAAGTAATCCCATATAATTTCGTAAGAAATAAAGCGTTTCACTATTGAGGAAGGAAAGATTGTTTCCACCAAAGAAGCTTTCGATATACCATCCTATTTCTGGTAAGGATTCATGGAAAAAAATAATAAAACCAATGACGATCAAGATCATCGTATAAACATGAGATAGTAACCGATGCTTCTTTAAAAATGGAAGTAAAAACTTTTTCTCAATCATTAAAATAATGGCAAAATAACATCCCCATAGAATATAATTCCAATTGGCTCCATGCCATAAGCCTGTCAATAAAAAGACAATAGTAATGTTACGTCTTTGTTTCCATTTGTTACAGCGATTTCCTCCTAACGGGATATAAAC
>CANTWQ010000082.1 GCA_947853365.1 uncultured Bacilli bacterium | reverse complement strand
TTTTTCTTATCCCATTACACTCAAAAAGCAGACTTCTCTTCTCTTACTTTTTTATTTTCGGACAGCCTCCCCCCCAGGGCCGATTGTCAAACAAAAATTTTTGCTTGTTTTTCAAGGGTTTGCGCGTGTTTTTAGATATTATTTTGCAAAATAAATTGACGATTTTTTGCACTTTAAAATAACAACAAATAAGTTGCTTGCTACTATTTTTACATTTTCATTATACCTCGTTTTCTTTGTCGATTTTGCTGGTAATTTCTGGTAAAACTGGCAAAAATTAGCATAAAAAACAGGCCTATTTTTGACCTGTAATTTTCTGTTGAAATTGTTTGATATATGGCTTTGTTCTATCGTTTACGGTATTGGTATCATTTCCTTGGTAATAAGTTAAAAATACTTCTAACAGTCTTGTGAAATGTTCTTTGGCATCATCGGTTAATATTTTTGCAGGTAAATGAGATACATCTTGTTGTTCACACCACAATAATAATTCATTATCGATGGGAATCATTTCATCCACTTCATTAACATCAAAATCTTTACAAACCGAATAATAGAAAAGTAATAATTTGCGAATCAAGGCATCGGTTTCTTTTTCATCTTGATAAGAAAAATCAATCATTTTATCGCAGAAAAATTCTAATCTTGTCGTCATATGAAAACCGGATAATTCTAGTAAGCCATCCGCTATACACAAAGAGTCAAAACAAGGTGTAACTCCATTCCAAACTTGTTGTTTTATTTTTTGTATTTCATGCCATTGTTTAAGATAAGAAAGTTCCTCATCTTTCTCTTCTCTTTTTAAACAAGTTTTCATTACTTTTTCTAATTTTGAACGTGAGTTTTCGTTATAGAACAACTGATCTAAAGCTTTAAAATAACGGTTTTCTACTTCTGGTCCTAAATACGAATAATACGCAATATCCACTTCACTGACAATGGCATCAAAAAACATAGCGTCTTCTTGATCAAGAACGATCTGATCAACAAATTGGGAAATATCTTCCATTTGTTCAATCAAATCAACATAATCTGACGAATAAAATTCAGGGAAGGAAAGGACTTCTACTTTGGCAATCACATAATAAAGAAAAAGACATAAACCTAATAAATGATCTCGATCTTCGATATCGACACGTTCCGTTAAAAATTGATAAGTAAGTGGGTAATCCGTTTTTACAATATCATCTAAATAAGCCTCTATTTCTTCTTCGCTGAATTCATAAATAGGAATCCCATCTATTTCTTGTTCTACCGATAAAAATTCTTCTTTCTTGTCTTCCTCCTCTTGCACTCTATCTAATTCTCGTAATTCATGTAGAAAGCGACAAGCAAAATAGCTTTTTAAATTCTTTTTGTTCATAAATCTTCCCCCATGGTTTTATTATAAACCAGAATAAGAAAAAAGGAAGCATTTTTTTATTTTGCTTCCTCTTGGGCTCTAATTTCCCGAATGACTGTGATTTTAATCGTTCCAGGATATTGCATCGTCGATTCAATTTTTTCTTTGATATCACGGGCAATCTTATGAGAAGTTAAATCGTCGACTTCTTCTGGTTTGACAATGACTCGTAATTCACGACCTGCTTGTACCGCATAAGTTTTTTCGACGCCTGGAATATCATTACCAATTTCTTCTAGTTGTTCCAATCTCTTAATATAGTTTTCTAACGAATCATTTCTAGCACCCGGACGAGATGCAGATAGACTATCGGCAATGGCCACAATCACCGCGATCGTGCTTTTCGCCTCTTGATCACCATGATGCGAAGCAATGGCATCTAAAACGACTTCGTGTTCATGAAAGCGTTTGGCAAGATCCAAACCGATGGTCACATGGCTACCTTCAACTTCGTGATCGATGGCTTTTCCAATATCATGTAACAAGCCTGCTCTTTTGGCTAAAGCCACATTTTCTCCTAATTCCGATGCAATAATTCCTGACAGTTGGGCAACTTCGATCGAATGTTGCAAGGCATTTTGTCCATAACTACTACGAAAATGAAGTTTGCCAATCATTTCAACTAATCCTGGATCGATTTTCGTAATGCCAAGTTCAAATAAGGCATCATTTCCATATTCGATGATTTTCTCGTTCATTTCTTTACAAACTTTATCGTATAATTCCTCAATTCGAGTTGGATGAATACGACCATCCTTAATTAACGTTTCTAGTGTTACACGTGCAATTTCACGACGTAGAGGATCAAAACTAGATAACACGACTGCTTCCGGTGTATCATCGATAATCAAATCGACACCCGTGATTGCCTCGATCGTTCGAATATTTCTTCCTTCACGGCCAATAATTCTTCCTTTCATTTCATCATTCGGAAGCGTTACTACCGTTACAGTCTGTTCATTGGCGATATCGGCAGCATACTTCTGCATCGATACTACCAACAAATTTTTAGCTTTTTTATCAACTTCCAATTTTGCTTCATTTTCCCGTTCTTTGATATAAGCCGATATTTCTTTGGCCATTCCCTCTTCCACTCTGGTCATGACCAAATCATGGGCTTTTTCTTTACTCAGTCCTGAAATTTTTTGTAATAAATCTAGCTGTTGTAATTTTAGTTCTTCCACTTTACTTTGTTCATTTTGGATTTCTTTTTGTTTTTCAATCAATCTTTCATCACGTTCATCCAAAGTTGCTTCCCGTTTTTGATAAAGCTCTTCCCGTTTGTCCATGCTTTTTTCACGTTGCATCAAACGGTCTTCGGATTCTTTTAACTCTGCTTTTTTCTCT
>CANTWQ010000081.1 GCA_947853365.1 uncultured Bacilli bacterium | reverse complement strand
CAAATTCCTAGTATATTTAAGTGGGGTGCTGAAAAAGGTAGAATTCAAATGTTTATTGTATTATTTGTATTGATTCTAATTGGTGCTGGTGCAGGTTTTCTAGTAAAACAGTTAGGACTTAGTATAGATATTGCTAAATTAGAGAGTTTATTAAAAAACTTTGGGTTCGTTGTACTTGTTTTACTATCGTTTTTCATGTATTTTATCAGTTACAAAATTTCTGATAAGATATATAACAACAAAGAAGTATAATGATTCTTATAAAAGACTGTTGGAATGACAGCCTTTTATATTATGAAGAAACGCCGTTTTTTTCCTGTTCTTTCTTAATCTCTGCGATTTTTTGATCAATTAGGAAAAGACTTGTTTCGTATTTAGACTCTTTTTTGGGATGATAATATTTTTTGTGTTTGAGATTATCTGGAAGGTACTGTTGATAGACATAACTGCCGGGATAGTCATGGGGATATTTGTAATCTTTGGTTCCTCCGCCACGCAAATATTCGGGAATTGGTCCACTGCGACCGGTCTCCACATCGGCAATTGCTTGATCTAGGGCGACGTGAGCGGTATTCGATTTGGGCGATAAAGCCATCTCTGTTACGATTGTTGCTAAAGGAATTCGACCTTCTGGTAATCCGACCAATTCGCTGGCCTGAATGGCAGCCATCACTTTTGGGCCGATACTTGGATTGGCTAGGCCAATATCTTCGTAGGCAATGACACTCATTCGCCTATAAATACTATCTAAATCTCCGGCGACAATCAGTCTTGCCAAATAGTGGAGGCTTGCATCTACATCACTACCACGAATGGATTTTTGAAAGGCACTTAATACATCATAATAGCCATCACCGTCTTTATCGTGAAAGAATGCTGGCTTATTCTGAATATTTTTAAGGTGATCCATTGTAATTTTTTTATTCTCGGATGAATAGAAAGCAACTTCTAATAAGTTATATGCAAAACGTAAATCATTTCCGGAAACATCGGCGATATATGCCAAACATCCATCTTCCACTTCGATTCCTGCCAGATCAGGATGTGTAAGGGCGCGATTTAACCCTTCGATGATGTCTGCTTTCGATAATTCCTTTAATTCGAAGAGTTGGCAGCGACTACGAATCGCAGGATTGATGGCATGAAAAGGATTGGAAGTTGTCATTCCGATCAATGTAATTAGGCCGGATTCCAAGTTCGGTAATAGTAAATCCTGTTTATCCTTATTCAAACGATGAATTTCATCCATAATTAAAACAATACCGTCATACATCTTGGCTTCTTCTACTACAACATCGAAATCATGTTTATTATTGCTTGTCGCATTTAAAAAGCGATAGCGAACACCTAGATCTTCGACCATTGCACGAGCAATTGAAGTTTTTCCAATTCCAGGCTTTCCGTAGAGAATCATCGAAAATAGTTTTTTATTTTTTATTAAGTTGTATAAAATTTTTCCTTCGCCTAATAAGTGTTTTTGTCCAACAACTTCAGAAATGGTCTTTGGGGCCATTTTAAGTGCAAGTGGTTTTTCCATTTTTTCACGTCCTTTCTTACTATTTTACCAAAATATTTTTCTCGTGTTAAGAATTGTGTTATAATTGGAGTAGGAAAATAATGAGGTGAAAATAATGAACGAACGTTTTGTGTTCCCGTTTACGGTTGGAGAAGAGTTGATGGATTATGTCGATCGAAGTTCTCTTTTGCAGAAAGATACCTATCTTTTATTACAAGGAAAAAAAGAGAAGGATTGTTATCTGTTCGATCAATTGCAAGAACCAGGCGATTTGGATATGTTACAGTTACAAATCCGACAAGCAGCTTCTGACCCGGAGAAAATATCGCTGGTAATCGCAACGACGGTCTTACCTCATAGTGAAGAACAGGCCCAATCCTATTTTCGTCGTTTATTAGCACAATATCCAATTTTTTTGGGTGGAACGATTGATTATGATATGTTTCATTTATATCGATATTCCAGTGATCAAAATGCCCTATTACCTATCATCAATTTTGAATTTCAAGCCAAAGAAAGCATGATGACCTCCATATGAATCACCAAGTTTTCGTACAAGAGGCGATAGATCAATATTTAAATGATTATTTGATTGAACAACAATTCAGTCAAAATACCCGTGATACTTATCGGTATGTATTAACGGCCTTTTCTCACTTTCTACAGGAAAGAAAGATTCAATTGGTTTCTGAGATTGATAGCAAGATATTGCAAGATTATTTAAAGCAATTGGATGATGAGGGCTTTCAGTCTTCTACCAAGGCCCATCATTATTCGACAATTTCCAGCTTTTTTTCGTTTGTCTGTACCAATGAACGGGAACACTTAAAAAACTTCGTGAATCCTTGTTTTAACGTGCCTAGGCCAAAGAGAGAAAAACACTTGCCAGAATCGCTTACTTTAGAGGAAGTAAATCAGCTTCTAGACATTGATTTACATACCCCATTTGACTACCGAAATAAAGCTATGTTAGAATTGTTATATGCCACAGGAATGCGTGTATCAGAAATGGTGCAATTGCGGCTCAATGATATTGATTTAGAAAATTGCGTCGTTTTATGTTTTGGAAAAGGAAAAAAGGAACGAATCATTCCTCTTGGTGAATACTGTGTGTTTTACTTGGAACAATATTTACAGGTGCGGCCGGCCTTGGCTATTAAAGGCAGTTGCGATGCTCTGTTTTTAAATAATCATGGTGAACAAATCACCCGAAAAGGTTTTTATAAACTTCTACAAGGTATTTTAAAAAAACAAGGAATTACGGCACATGTTTCACCTCACACGTTACGACACACCTTTGCAACACATATGTTGGATGGGGGAGCCAATTTAAGAAGCATTCAGGAGTTATTAGGGCATTCTGATTTATCGACAACGCGGATTTATACCCATACGACAAATCAAAAACTAAAAGAGGATTATGATACTTATCATCCTCGCAATCATATGAGTTAAAGGAGAAATTATGAAATTCAAACGAATTTTTCTAGTGGTATTAGATTCCCTTGGAGTAGGGGAAGCGTATGATGCAAACAATTATGGAGATACGGGAAGCAATACACTAGGACATATTATGGAAAATTATGATTTATTTATTCCCAATTTAAAGAAATTAGGCTTTTTGAATACTTTAAACATGAGTGCATCTGATGAAGTAGAAGCTTATTATACGATTGCTCGACCTACGAATTTGGGAAAAGATAGTTTGTCGATGCACTATGAATTGTTTGGGATTCGCAATTCGATTCCTTTTCAAAATTTTTCGGAAACTGGATTTCCTCGGGAATTGATTGATCAAATTGAAGTGATTACTGGTCGAAGAGTGATTGGTAACAAATGCGCGACAGGGAAAGAAATGTTGGATGAACTAGGGGAGAGGCATCTTAATTATGGCGCGTTAATTGTCTATGCTTCTTCTGATTCCAATCTTTATATTGCAGCCCACGAAGATGTCATTCCCATCGCGAAACTTTATCATTATTGTGAAAAAATTCGTAAAATTACCATGCGAGAAGAATGGCGGGTTGGTAGAGTCATTGCTTGTCCATTTACTGGGAAACCAGGACGTTTTAAATTTACGAAAGAGAGAATGGAATATGCAGTAAAGCCTCCCAAGAAAACCGTTCTCGATTTTTTGAAAGAACATGATTATAGTGTCATTTCTATCGGGAAAATATCGGAACTTATGGATGGGGAAGGGATTACCAAAACGATGCGCGCATCTTTCAATATTGATGCTATCAATAAATTAACCGATGTCATGGAGAAAAAATTCACGGGCCTTTGTTGTGTGAATTTATCAGAGTTTGACTTTTTCGGTCATAATCGCGATGTCAATGGATATGCAAATTTGATCGAAGAATTCGATGTTGAGATTCCTATGATTTTAAACAAGTTAAATAACGATGATTTGTTTATTATTACAGCCGATCATGGCAATGATCCGACGATGAAAGGGAATACCCATACCCGTGAAAATGTTCCGTTAATTATTTTTGGTCGTGATTTTAAGGATCCAAAACGCTTAGAAATCAGAGAAACAATGGCCGATGTTGCGGCAACGATTGCTGATAATTTCGATGTCGAGATGACAGAACTTGGAACGAGCTTTTTAGAAGAATTACAATAAAAAAAGAAAAGGACTATTTATGCGTCCTCTTCTTCGGTAGTGACTTGCTCTTTGGCGTCACATTTCTTTTCAAAACTATCACAAATCGTTTCTTCTTTGCAAGTTACTTTCGTTTTAGAACAATCGTCATTACAGCTAACATTGATTTCTGAAAGTGTACAATTCTGTTCTTCTTCATCGTGGTATTTGCAGCTATCGACGCTACATCCGATTTTTTGATTATGACGTTTTGACATAGAATCTTTTGGCATTTCTTTTGACTTTGACATGATTTCCTCCTCAAAATTAATTTGTGAAGGAAAAGAAAAAATATACGAAAAATAAAAATAGAGTAGGTGAGTTGTATGAAAAAATTATTTTGTTTTTGTTCTCTTATCGCTTTGTCACTGCTTATGACCGGTTGCTTTTCCGTAGAGCAGCCAGGAGAGGCCAAAACGGAATATAGTTTAAATGAAATTGCGAATATTGATTTTTATGAAATTACCTTAAATGATGTGGTAACCACAACGCATTATCAAGATGTACCACCTGCAAATGATACTTATTTAATGTTTGAATTTAAAATCACAAACGATGATGAACAAGCACATGTATTATCATCTGCAACTAATTTTCGATTTATCATCGATGATATGACATATACGGATTTAAATCACAATAAAGATATTACCATACAGCCAGGAGAATCTATCATGTATCAAGTTATTTATGATGTACCAGAAGAAGATCATTATCAGATTTTGTTTTATTCGGGAGTCGTGTCTAATAATATTGCCTTCACCACAAAATAATTTTTTTCTTTCTTTCAAGAAGTAGACATAACATATATTATGCGAATTAAATATTTTGCAGAAAATTAAGGTCTCATCGATGTTTGATATCTTTTTTTCTTGCGATTTCCTTTGATTTTGTTTCTATATGATTTTATACCGTTTTTCTTTTATCTATTTCAAATAAATATATGATCACCATATCATTTATATTTCATGATTATTTATTATGTTTGTTGTTATTTATTATAGTTTTATTTTTTCTTGCTGTAGATTCAAAATATTATTTATCATTATCATATTTTTTGTTATCTTCGATAATTTTTTATCATTTTCATCTATTGTTTATGCGAATTGAGATGATAAATTACCCATCTTTCGTTTGCTCGATTCGCTACAGCGCGCCTCTATTTTCGTGTCATTGGCATTTCCTTACTGAAAAAAAAGAGGAAATACAGTAAAAGAGTAGTATTACCCTCCCCTTTTCTTATCAAAAAAAATAGGGGAGGTCTCTCCCTTAGTTTTTCGTTTTCTATACTTTACGTGATTGAATTTCTGCAATTTTATCTAAGACATCTTTGGCGTTTTCAGCAGTAATTACCGAATATCCAAGCTCACGTAATGCTTGTACCTTTAGTGTATTTAATTCCTGTGTACGGCTTAATTTTTCTTCTTTGCGATGTTCAATTTCTTGAACAAATCGTTTGTGTGTGTCGGCAATTTTGGATTTAGAAGCCCCACCATTATTATATAGTGTCATTGCCGAGAACATAATACTTTCAAAAATAAACTGTTGATTTTCATTGTAGACAAATTCCATAGGATCGGTAAACCCGAGGGATTTGGACATATATGCTAAAATATATTTTAATTCTTTGGTATTATCCATCGATTGTAAATATTGATATAGATAACGATACGTATGATAAGTTTCTTTTGTTTTATCGTCTGCCAGTTTTTCTTTCAGCAAATGGATTAAATCAGCAAGAATCTCTTGTTCCTTTTTGTTAAATCCTTTTAAATCTGTCAACGCTTCCCGATTCGAAGTTTCCTTGACACTTTCATTTAAGCGACTTTCCACTTGCATAATGTATTCTCCATCGACTGTAACTTGATCTAAATCGCTGGCATTTTTTAATCCTAATAGACAAAGCATTTTCATTTCTTTTTCTTTTGGCCAATCTGCCAAGCTTTTTTGTCCTAAATAATTATATAACATCTGTCTCGAAACTCCCAGATATTTTGATAGTCTCACTTTAGAAATCCCTAGTTCCGATAGTACTTTATTTAAACGGTCCATAACATTATCCCTCCTACTATCCATTCTAAACAAAAAACACTAAAATTGCAATAGTAAACTTGACATTTCACTTTACAATAAATACCAAATTTTGCGTCCTTCTTTACACGCTTCCTGAATGATTCCTCCACCGATACAACGTTCTTGATCATAAAAAACGCATGCTTGTCCGGGAGTAACAGCTTTGATTGGTTGCAAGTATTCTACTTTGATACGACCATCTTCTAAATATTGCAAATGTACTGGATAATCTTGTTGCCGATACCGAAATTTGGCGGTGATGTTGGTTGGTCGATCTAAACAATTAAAATTCACTTGTTCTAAAATACAGCTATCGGAATAGAGATAAGGATTGTCCTCCCCTTCCGCGACATATAAAATATTCTGATCTAAGTTTTTGCCGACGACAAACAATTTTTCTTTGGTACCGCCAACATCTAGTCCCCTTCTCTGGCCTATGGTATAATACATCAAACCAATGTGTCTACCTATTTTTTGACCTGTTTCAATGTTGATGATATCTCCTGGTAAATTAGGTAAATAATTCTGCAAGAAATTTTTAAAATTACGTTCGCCAATAAAACAAATTCCTGTCGAATCTTTTTTATGAGCTGTAACCAAACCGTATTTTTCGGCAATTTTTCGTACTTCGCTCTTTTCTAAGTCGCCAAGGGGAAATAATACATGATCTAACTGTTCCTTTGAAAGTTGAGATAGAAAATAAGTTTGATCTTTATTTTGATCTTTGGCTCTTAAAAGTTGTCCATCCTTTATTTTAGCATAATGCCCTGTTGCAATATAAGTTGCTCCTAAACGCTTGGCCTCACGAATAAAATAATCGAATTTGATATATTTATTGCACATAATATCAGGATTGGGTGTTCTTCCCTTTTTTAATTCATCCAAAAAATAAGTGAATACATAATCCCAATATTCTTTTACAAAATCAATGCGATGAAGGGGAATACCTATCTTTTCACATACCGCCAGAGCATCATTATAATCTTGTTCCTGTGGACAGATTGGTTGGTTTAAATCCGGGTTCCCTAAAAAATCGCCATTGAGAGAACTATCCCAATTTCGCATAAATAGGCCTATCACTTCATAACCTTGTTCTTTTAACAAAATGGCCGCGACCGAAGAATCGACGCCACCGCTCATTCCTACAACTACTTTTGTCATATTACTTCACCAGTTATTATTATATCGCAAAAGCCGCTTTCTTTCTAGGTCTATATCAAATTTGTTGCAAGTTGTAAAAGAAATGGACTAAGAAATGTTTCTAATAAACAATATCCTAGACTCATGCCGATACAAAGAAGTAAAATTTTGAGATATTTTTGCATGGCTTCTTTCAGATTGATATTTTTCTTTAAAAATAGATTTTGAAATAATTTCATAGAAAATGAAATGGCATAAAAGCTAAGTAGAATAATGATCACAAAGAGAAGTATATGTTGTGGTAAAAAATAGGCCATCGCAAGGGGAATTCCTGTAAAACCATAATGAAATAGAATGGCAGTGAAAGAAAAGCCAAAAATAAAACCTTTCACCATCAACAAAAAGAGGATGACTGGAAAACCAATGATCGAAATTCCTAGAAGGAACACTCCACCTACATATAGTAATTGGGCACATAAACTTTGAAAGAGACTACTACCATAGGCAATTTTCTCAGCCTCTTTCATCGATAGAAAAAATTCTTGCAATTGATTTTTGACCAATTCCAAGTTGCTATCAGATAAAAAAAAGAAATAGATGATACCACCGACGACACCGATCAAAAACAATACAGCGAGAAATAGATACACCTTTTTTTGCGAACGAATATGATCTTTACTACGTTTCATTGCTTCTTTCATGTTATCACCTACTACACTGTATGATACACATGTTTTTTTTAGAATTTTTTTCTTGTCTTGGGCTAAAAGTTAAAATAATATACATTGTAATAAAATAACGGTATCAACATAAATTTTGTTTCTGTTCATTCGT
>CANTWQ010000080.1 GCA_947853365.1 uncultured Bacilli bacterium | reverse complement strand
TCTATTATCTTGAACCTTATATAGGTTTATCTCTTACCGTGGGAGTTCAAGTCTCCTTCCTCGCACCATAAGAGATAAACCTATATTAGGTTCAAGATAATAGAAAAATTCGTAATCGATATTACGAATTTTAAATTTTATAAAATTAGCACTCTCTATTGACAATTGCCAAATCAAGTGCTACCATATTCCTTGTTAGGATCTTTATTGATCCATAAAAAGGAAGAGTGATATTGTGAAGAAAAAACAATTTAAAGCAGAATCAAAAAAACTATTAGACATGATGATCAATTCAATCTATACCAATCGTGAGATTTTCTTACGTGAATTGATATCGAATGCCAGTGATGCCATCGATAAATTATACTATCGCGCATTAACTGATAAAAAGCTAAAAATAAAGCGAGATAGCCTAGAAATTCGTGTGATTCCTGATAAAGAAAATCGTACCTTAACAATTACCGATAATGGTATTGGTATGACGGAAGAAGAACTAGAAACCAATTTAGGAACGATTGCTAAAAGCGGTTCAGAACTATTTAAAGAAGGCAATGATAAAGCCAAAGACATTTCCATTATTGGACAATTTGGCGTAGGATTTTATTCGGCATTCATGGTAAGCGATAAAGTGACGGTCAAAAGTAAATCAATCGATAGCGACAAAGCCTATCTATGGGAGTCGACCGGAGCCGACGGATATACAATCAAAGAATGCGAAAAAGAAGGAAATGGAACCGAAGTGATTCTTCATCTAAAAGAAAATACAGAGACAACCTCTTATGATACATTCCTAGAAGAATATACCATCCAAAATTTAATCAAGAAATATTCCGATTATATTCGTTATCCAATTAAAATGAAAGTAATTACTAAAACGAAAAAAGAAGATAGTGAAGAAGAGGTTTCTACAGAAGAAGACAAAACTTTAAACAGCATGATTCCGATTTGGAAAAAGCCGAAGAAAGATGTAACAGAAGAAGAATATAATGATTTCTATACCGATAAATTTTATGATTACGAAAAACCACTGCGCATTATTCGTTCTGAAGTCGAAGGACGTTGCAGCTATCAAACCTTATTATTTATCCCATCGCATGCACCATTTGATTATTACAGCAAAGATTATGAGAAAGGATTAAAACTCTATTCCAAAGGTGTTCTTATCATGGATAAATGTAAAGAACTCTTGCCAGACTATTTTAGTTTTGTCAAAGGTCTTGTCGATAGCGAAGATATTTCTTTAAACATCTCACGTGAAACCTTGCAAGAAAACTATCAAATTGAAAGCATTGCCAAGAGTCTAGAAACCAAAATCAAAAAAGAACTAGAAGCAATGTTAAAAGATGATCGAAAAGCGTATGAAAAATTCTATAAAGACTTTGGAATACAACTCAAATATGGCATCTACACCAGTTATGGTATGAAGAAAGATGTACTACAAGACTTGTTACTTTTCTATTCATCCAATGATGAAAAATATACAACCTTAAAAGAATATGTTGCCCGGATGAAAGAAGGGCAAGATACCATTTATTATGCCTGTGGCGATTCTTTAGATAGAATAGATTTACTTCCACAAGTAGAATCCGTCAAAGACAAAGGATATGAAATCCTTTATTTAACAGATTATGTCGATGAGTTCACATTAAAAATGATGATGGACTATGATGGAAAGAAATTTATGAATGTTTCCGATGACAAACTCGATCTCAATAGTGAAGAAGAAAAAGAAGCATTGAAAAAAGCCAATGAAGAAGCCAAAGATCTATTCGCCGAGATGCAAAAAGATTTACAAGATGAAATCTCAGGTATTACTTTTACAAATCGTTTGAAAAACCATCCTGTTTGCTTAACAAGTAAAGGTGCTTTATCTGTCGAAATGGAAAAAGTATTAAACACCATGCCAACGGGAGAAAAAGTAAAAGCCGAAACCATTATGGAAATCAATGAACATCATCCGATTGCCAACAAATTAAAAGAGTTATACAATAACAAAGAATTAGAAGAACTACAAGAATACACGAAAATTCTATATGCGCAAGCAAGGTTAATCGAAGGATTGCCTGTAGAAAATCCAACCGAGATTAGTAATTTGATCTGCAATATCTTATCAAAATAATAAGTAGAAACAAAAAGCCCAGAAAACGGGCTTTTTTCAGTTGATTACTAGGAAAATATGGAAAAATATGATATAGTATAAATGTTCGATAGGAGGGATATTATGTTATCAAAAGAAGAAACTTTAAGAAAAATAACAGAAAATTTAAAACACCCTCAATATCAAGCAGAAAAAATTCAATATGCTTCCAATATCAACATCAAAGAAAAAGAAATACAATCACGCCTTCGAAAACTTCGTGATATTGCTAGGCATTTTTATTATGATCCAGATATTAGCTTTGAAGAATATAATAATCTTCATGGTTATATCTTTGTTGCCCAAGCAAAGTTCATGCAAGATGTGGAAGATGATTACCCTTATATTGTCCCACCTGGATATACCTATTATTGGGGATATGAATATTTACAAAATCCAGAGCTTCGGACATATTTTACTTGGCGAACCAAAATTAGAAAAAAGGAATATCCTAAAATTCCTAGTGCCTATATCATCCTTTATGCTTGTGAAATTATCAATCTCATAGGCTTTTCAACCGAAGAAGAGGCTTATCAAGAATTAAAAACAATCATAAAAAAATATCAATCCCAAATGGAAGAAGAGAGTGCCTATTTAAAACAAATGCTATTGAACATTTTAAAGGACTTCGTGATTAACTATCAGCGAGAGGTAACAGAAGAAGATCTAGAATTGATTTCACCGGAAGCCAATCGTTTCCGAAATGACAAGCAAAAAATCTATCAAAAAGATTATCATCAAATATTGTCCTACTTGAATCATTTATCTAGTTATAAACTATCTCGAAGTAAGTTTTTGACAAGCCCTTTTGCTTATCTTTTGGAAAAAGTCGTTCCACCGGTGTTAGAGGCATTAGAAGAAGATATGACAAAGGAACATATCAATTTTCATTCACTCATTTTAGGAACCAAAGTTACAATGCCGTATCATCTTTTTTATGCGTTGCCTTATGTCGAAACAAGAAGAAAAATCAAAGGAAAAACGTTCTTTTCCCCAATAGAAACTTACGAATTTACTGCTAACAACTGGGTAACATCCTACTACTACGATAACAAAGATACACATCTTTTTATTGGCTGCCTATTAAAAGAAGTGGAGGCCCATCTTAGAATCCGCACCAAGTTCAAATATAAGCTAAACATAAACCTTCATCAAATTCAAAATGCCAAACTGTCTCCTGCTGTGAAACGTTATATCTTAAATGGTCCTTTTTTTACAATCATTGATGATACGATTGATCAAGTTTTAAAAGAAGAATCGGAACGAATCAAACAACAGGTTCGAGAAAAAAGAAAAACCCAAATTGCAATTGATGCGAATCTTTTTGACGAAATTAGACAATCCGCCGCACGTATGCAAGAAAAATTAGTAGTGGAAGAGGAACGTGAAGAGCAACTATCTTTGTGGGAGGAGAAGGAAACATCTTTGAAAGTAGAGCTGATTCCCGAACAGGAAAGTGTGGTAGAAATGGGCTTTACAGGCCTTTTAAAAACATTTACTGATTTGGAAAAAACATTGATTCAAAAAATTTTAAAGAAACAATCACGTCTGGATTTAGAACAATGGGCAATGGAAAACCAAACGATGTTAGAGGTTTTAATGGAAGCCATCAACTTGAAAGCTTTGGATTATATCGGAGATAATCTGTTATTTGAGAATGAAAGCATACAAGTCTATCCAGAGTACAAGGAAGAAATGGCCAAAGAAATGGAGGAAAAATAATTATGCCAAAAATACCAAAACGAATTGCCACGATTTTATTAAATTCTCTAAAAGGAGGGGTCGTTCCACGAACAGGCCTTGGTTATATTGCGGTTGGTCGGGAACAGGAAATTAACGCTTTATTGAACGATGCCAAAATCATCGAAGAGGGAGGAGCCACTTTTCGTTTTATCGTTGGTAAATATGGAAGTGGAAAGAGTTTCTTGTTGCAAACCATCCGTAATTATGTGATGGACAAAGGTTTTGTGGTCATGGATGCTGATTTATCTCCTGAAAGAAGATTAACGGGAACCAAAGGACAAGGACTTGCCACCTATCGTGAACTGATTCAAAACTTATCAACCAAAACCAAACCCGATGGGGGCGCCTTACCGTTAATTTTAGAACGATGGATTTCCAGTATTCAAAGCAATGTCATCACCGAGCTTCATATCTCGCCGATGGATGAAAATTTCACTTCTCAAGTCGAAACCAAAATATATGAAGTGGTAAGTCAGATCGAAGGAATGGTGCATGGCTTTGACTTTGCCAAAATGATTCATCAATATTGGATTGGATATAAAGAAGGGGATGAAGAGAAGAAAAATAATGTATTGAAATGGTTAAGAGGAGAATTTCAAACCAAAAGTGAATGTAGGGAAGTTTTAGGAGTCAATATGATTATTACCGATGATAACTGGTATGATTATGTCAAATTGTTGACGATCTTTTTAGTGAAAGCCGGATATAAAGGAATGCTTCTTCTGATAGATGAATTAGTAAATCTTTATAAAATACCAACTTCGGTTGCGAGACAAAATAATTATGAAAAAATCCTAACGATGTACAATGATATTTTGCAAGGAAAAGCACATTATCTAGGAATGATTATGAGTGGAACACCACAATGTGTCGAAGATGCAAGAAGAGGAATATTCAGTTATGAAGCATTAAAATCGCGATTGGAAGATAGTCGCTTTGCCGATCCCAATGCCCGCGACTTCTTAGCTCCGATCATTCGTCTAAAACCTTTGACTCCCACCGAAATGACAATATTAGTGGAAAAATTAACCGATATTCATGCCGATTTATATGATTATCCACGAAAAATCACCGAACAAGAATTGATTGCATTTGTAAAGATTGAATTTAGTCGTGTTGGCGCAACGACCAATATTACACCCCGAGAAATGATTCGTGATTTTATCGAACTGTTAAATACCCTATATCAATATCCCGAGAAAAATCTATTGTCGATCATCGAAAGCGACCAGTTTCAATCTGCCAAAAGAGAAGACGAAACGACTTCCGATGCTTTCGCGAGTTTTGAACTATGAATGCCTTTTCACGTTTAGCGCCACCGATTCAAGATTATATTTATAAAAACCGCTGGGAAGAATTACGGGAAATCCAGGTTGCTAGTATCGATATCATTTTAAATACAGCGAATCATTTGTTGCTTTGTAGTGGAACGGCCAGTGGGAAAACCGAAGCGGCCTTTCTTCCTATTTTAACAGATCTTTATAACCATCCATCACAGACGGTAGGAGTACTTTATATCAGTCCTTTAAAAGCACTGATCAATGATCAATTTGAACGAATCAGAGATCTTTTAGTAGAAACAGACATGCCAGTTTATAAGTGGCATGGGGATGTTGCGGATAGTCATAAAAATAAGTTACGTAAAAATCCCAAAGGCATTTTACAAATTACACCCGAATCTTTAGAATCAATGTTAACTTTTCGTAAGCAAGAAGCAATCCAATTGTTTTCGGATTTACGTTACATCATTATTGATGAAGTCCATTATTTTGTTGGAGAAAATCGTGGTATTCAATTACTTTGTCTATTGCAACGTCTCGAACGTCTGATAGGAATTTCTCCACGACGTGTCGGCTTATCTGCAACCATTGGCAATCCAGAGCAAGTAGGAGAGTGGTTAGCGAAAGGAAGTCCCTATCCTTGTGTAGTTCCGGAAGTAACAGGAGAAAAAAGGATCATTCATCTTGCTGTCGATAATGCCAAAACAGAAAATGAGTTCTATGAAAAATTATACGATTTATCTTTAGGAAAACGATCGATCATTTTTGCCAATAGTCGTAGTCAAGTAGAATTAAATATTGCGCACCTAAAATTACTGGCCCATCGCAAGAAAACACCAGATATTTATTATGCCCATCACGGAAATGTCTCGGGCGGCTTAAGAGAATATGCCGAACATCAAATGAAAAATAAAGAAGTAAAAAATGTGATTGGAGCGACGGTTACGCTTGAATTAGGAATCGATGTTGGCGCCTTGGAACGCATTATCGAAGCTGGAACTCCTTATTCCGTATCTAGTTTCGTCCAACGTCTTGGGAGAAGTGGCCGTAAAACTGGAATCAGTGAAATGTTTTTTCTTTTTCAGAAACAGGAAAATGATAACACCGAACAAAAGAATGCAGAATTTTATATACAAATAGATTGGGATATCATTTTATGTATGGCTTTAATAGAACTCTATACCAAAGACAAATGGATCGAACCACTGCAAGAAGCAATATTGCCATATCCACTTCTTTATCACCAAACAATGTGTATCTTAACATCACGTGGTAGCATGACTCCTCGGGAATTGGCAGAGACTGTATTGACTCTATCCCCATTTCAAAACATCAGTCAAGAAGATTATAAGATATTACTGCGTTATCTTATTGCGATCGAGCAAATCGAACAAGACGAAGAAGGAAATTTGCTGGTTGGAATCGAAGGGGAAAAGACGGTCTCACGTTACCAATTTTTAACTGTCTTTGAAAATGAGATAGAATATTCTGTACGTTATGAAAGTCGTGAAATTGGCACCATAAATAAAAGCGTTCCAGCTGGAGAAACGCTCATTTTAGCGGGCAGTAGTTGGAAAGTGATAGAAGTGGATGTTCCCGAACGGCAAATCTTCGTAAAACCAATCAAAGGGATTTCTAAAAGTTATTGGGAAGGAGACGATGAAGTAATCATCCATACCAAGGTTCTAAAAAAGATGAAAGAAATTTTATCTAGTGAGAAAGACTATCCTTATTTGCAAGCCAATGCGAAAGAACGTTTTTTAAATAGTAAACGCATTTTTCAACGTGCCAAACTCGATCAAAAAGGAATTGTATTGTTATCTGATCATTGCTATGCAATCTTTCCTTTTATGGGAACCAAATCTTTAAAAACTTTGGAACATATGTTACATCATCATCATATCTCATGTCATGTGGAAAGTAGAAATCGGATTTCTCTTTTCATTCATATCGATCAAGAAATTAGCTATCCTCAGTTGCTTGAGGTATTAAAAACGATTCAAACGGAAACAATTCTTCCGGAAGCGTTGGACGTAGGAGATATGACCATCCAAGAAAAAAATATCCAGTATGTTCCAAAATCTTTATTAAAGAAACACTACCAACAGGATTATATTGAAATTCAACAAATGCAGAAAAATTTAGATCTCAGTGAGGTGTAAAATGTTTGAAGATATTGCAAAAAGAATGCATAAAACCAGAGAAAATGGACTTTATCTATCTGATTTAGAGATTGAGATACTAGAAAAATATCATGTGGACTATCGTCAATATCCGACAATGGAGAGCTTGCTTTTGGCAATAGAACGGACGATACAACAAGAAGAAATAGATGCTTTAGATTTGGAAGAATTGGCATCGACCATCGCGGAATATCGTTATTATCATGAGATGAAACGGTAAATATACTTACTTGTTTCCTTGTAATGTAATAAAGACAATTTCGCTTCGACCAGAAGTGCGAATAGGAATCCCCCATGCGCCATAACCAGAAGAAACATAAGTATAAAATGTATCCATTTGCCGACTTCCATAAGGAAGAAATAAGCCTAGAGGAAATAACTGTCCAGCATGAGTATGTCCAGATAATTGTAAGTCAAAGTGGGCTTCCACGGCTTCTTTTTGTTCCCGTGGACGGTGCGTTAAAAAAATAATCGGCAACTGAGAATTTACTTGTTTCGTTAAAAAAGAAAAGGGAGCTTGTTCCTCAGATGCTGGATCACTTCGCCCAACGAGATAGAAACGATTGTCAATTAGTAAAACTTCATCATGTAAAGGATAGATATTTGCATCATGGAGTAAATCCATTTCCTCTGGCTCGAATAGATCATGATTCCCTTCGACATAAAATATGCCGTAAGTGGTTTTTAAATTGCGAAAAACATCTAGAAATGCTTGGCGTAGGGAATCCTTCGTCTGCTCGTCAAAAATATCTCCGACCAGTACGAACAAATCAACTTTTCTACTGTCAATCAAATCGTAAATATATTGTAAATCACTTTCGTTTGTTCCAGTACCTAAGTGTAAATCTGAAAGCATCGCAATCTGTAAATCTTCTGCCAAAGGTTTATCAATTTGGTAAGAAAGTTCTACAACGACAGGATGATGCATGATGAAAAAACCGAGGATGACAACAACAATGGAGAGAAGAAAACAAGTAAGCCCTTTTTGGTAGATTTTTTCTAAAAAGGAAACAAGTCCTTGTAAGTGTAATTTTCGAAACAGAAAAAAGATGAGATCAAAACAAACATAAAATAAAATGGCATACAAGAAAACAATAGCAAAACCATTCAGAAGACAAACAGAAAGCGCCAAAATAATAAGCAAAAATAGGTAGTAACCAATCGTCCATTTCTTTTGCTTTAGACGGGGAAACAATAAAATGAGTTTTCGTTTCAGATAATATGCACCAAGAAAAGTGAGTGGTAAAAATAATAAATAATGAATCAATCGCATAACGACATTTCACCTCTTATCACTACTTTATTATAAACAAAGGAAAAGAAAAAGCAAATGATACCCATAAAAAACGACAAATAGTCAAAAAAAGAAAAATACAGTATAATAGAAAAAAGAAAAGGAGGATGCCATATGCATCAAAATAAAGTCGTCTTGATTACCGGCGCCAGTAGTGGGATTGGGGCATCTTGTGTATGGAAGTTTGCCAAACATCACTATGATATCATTCTACATTATCATCAAAATGAAACCAAAGCAAGAGAAATCAAACAGAAAGTAGAAGAAGAAACCTCTGTACATGTCTTATTACAACAAGCGGATTTAAAAAAAGAAACGGATATCAAAAGAATGGTGAAGGAAAGTTTACAAGAGTTTGGCCATATCGATACACTAGTCAATAATGCCGCGATTGCGCTCGATACGATGTGGGAAGAAAAAACAAAAGAGCAATTTGCCCAAGTATTTAGTACCAATGTGATTGGCCCATTTTTATTAAGTAGAGAAGTCGGAGAGCATATGAAAAACGCCCAAAAAGGGGAAATCATTCTTGTGTCTTCAACCAATGGGATTGATACGCCTTATCCCGAAAGTGTAGATTATGACTGCTCGAAAGCCGCAATCCATTCTCTGATGCAAAATCTAGCATCCGTTTATGCCCCGTGGGTGCGTGTCAATGTCGTCGCGCCAGGCTGGGTAGATACACCAATGAATCAAAATTTAGATCCCGCTTGGAAACAGGAAGAAATAAAGTCTATTCTCTTAAAGCGGTTTGCAACACCCGATGAAATTGCCAACGTGATTTATTTTTTGGCAAGTAAGGAAGCTAGCTATATCAACAAAAGCATCATTCGTGTCGATGGTGGAACCAAATCATAGAAAGAAGGAAAACAAAATGCAAGAATTAAGAAAAAAAGTAGAAGAAGCCGAAAAACAATTAGCACCACAATTTCAAAAAATTGAAAAAATTGCCCAATATAACAGTGAAAAAGTATTAAAAGCCTTTCATGATCATCGTGTGAGTGATGCTCATTTTACCTCGACGACGGGTTATGGTTATAACGATTACGGAAGAGATACCATTGAAAAAATATTCGCTCAAGTATTGGGAAGTGAAGATGCCCTAGTCCGTGTCCAATTCATTTCAGGAACCCACGCATTAACCGTTGCCTTATTTGCTTATTTAAGACCGGGAGATACCCTACTCAGTATTACCGGAAAACCGTATGATACTTTAGATGAAGTGATTGGTATTGTCGATAATCCTAGTTCCTTAAAATCGTTTGGCGTGCAATATGAACAAATTGATTTGATCGATAATGATTTCGATGAGAAACAAATTCAAGAACGTTTAAAGCAAAAGAAAGTAAAATTGATCGAAATTCAAAGAAGCAAGGGCTACTCTACGAGAAAGAGTATTACGATGGACAAAATCAAAAGAATTGTCAAAGTCATTCGTGAAGTCGACAAAGATGTAATTATTATGGTAGATAATTGTTACTGTGAGTTTGTATCGACCAAAGAGCCAACAGAGGTGGGAGTCGATGTGATGGTTGGATCTCTTATCAAAAACCTAGGGGGAGGTATTGCGCCAAACGGAGCCTATATTGCTGGTCGGCATGACTTGGTGGAACTTGCCGCCGAGCGCCTTACGGTTCCAGGGGAAGGAAGAGAAGTGGGACCAACCTTAGGCATTAACAAATCTTTTTTACAAGGCTTATTTCTAGCACCAAGTGTCGTTGCGAGCAGTTTAAAAACCGCCGTTTTAACCAGTTATTTATTAGAACAAATGGGTTATGAAGTAGAGCCTTCTTACAAAGAAGAACGTGCTGATATTGTACAAAACATTATTTTCCATAACCGCGAAGATTTAATTCGTTATTGTCAAGGAATTCAAATGGCATCTCCTATCGATTCCTTTGCCATACCGCAACCGGCCGATATGCCAGGATATAACGATCAAATCATTATGGCCGCCGGTTGCTTTACCCAAGGTTCCTCGATTGAATTATCTTGTGATGGACCATTACGTGAACCATTCATTGCCTACCAACAAGGAAGTATCACTTATGAGTATGGTCGTTTAGGAATTATGCAAGCAATCGAAAACTTGAATAGTCAAAGAAACGAACTTGACAGATAGACAAACGTTTTATATGATGTAGAAGTAAGTGAGGTCGTATGAAAACATATCAAAAAATTATTATCATTATTTTATCCGTTTTATTGATTGCAGAAATCGTTGCCATTGGTATTTTAGTGCAAAGTAACCAATCACAAAACCAAGGA
The DNA here is from genome assembly GCA_947853365.1 of uncultured Bacilli bacterium. Taxonomy (GTDB): domain Bacteria; phylum Bacillota_I; class Bacilli_A; order RF39; family UBA660; genus Faecenecus. The sequence goes on along the minus strand of CANTWQ010000080.1, from coordinate 7,287 downwards.
GAAAATAATTTGACCAGTGAAGAAAAAGCATATCCACATTTAACATTCTTAAGTTATGATGAATATCAAGACCAATTAGCAAAGAAGGAAAAATCTATCTTTGTCATCGTTCAAACTACTTGTGGATATTGTCTACAATATAAACCAATTCTAGATGAAATTGCCGAAGAATATCAGATTCCAATCTACATTGTCGATATTCTAACAATGACCGATGCGGAAATCAGTGAATTTCTAGAAACTGCACCATATTTTGCAGAAAATCCACAATGGGGTACACCACTGACACTCATTATGGAAAACAAAGAACAAATCGCAGTATCTCCAGGAGCCATGACCAAAGAAGCAACGATCAGTTTTTATCAAGAGCAAGGTTTGATTCCACAAGAATAAAGAAAGAGGCATTGACAAATGTCTTTTTTGCTATGTTGAAAAGATATTTACCCAAAAGAAAAGTTCGTGCTATAATGAAATCATGATAGGGAGGATCGGACATGTTAAAATGCAAAAACTGTGGATATCCATATAAAGAAAATCAGATGTTTTGCGATCACTGTGGAAATCCACTTCCCTTAGATGATGGACCAGTGGCGGAAAAAAAGTGGATCATTTGTCCGACTTGCAAGCGAAAAATCATCGAAGATCTTGTGATTTGTCCTTTTTGTGGAGAAAACTTACAACATCCTCAAACCAAGATACCAACCCAAAATACCTCCATTTTATGGATGTTAGGAACGATCTTTTTTGCTATTAACATTTTATTATATTTTTTCTATCCGATGGGTTGTATCTTCTTTTTGACTGCATCCGCGATTCTCTTTGGTATTACGACAATTACTAATAAAAAACTGGGTACCATTTTATTGGTCATTACATCATTATTTACTATTTTAGAAATTTCTTTTTATCTTTATATAGAAACGACCAATGCTGAGTTTTCCTTTTTGCCGTGGAGTGTAACAACCATTGAGCGACCAGCGACCATGGTCGAAGAAAATGAACATTATAAGCAAATGTTATATACCACCTGGGAAGAAGTCGATGGAAATAATCTTCTGGTCTTAAAACAAGATGGTACTTATGAATGGTATTATAATAAAAATGATTTAGAAATGGCTTTTATGAAAGGACTATTTACTCTCGAAAATGGTGCTACGATCTATGGCGATATTCTCTACGAAGATCAGGATTACTTTTATTATCAAATCAATTTGATTAAAACAGAAGCTTCGATCAAAGATGAAGAACAAGATACGAAAACTGATGATAAACAAACAGAATATATCGTGGCCTTATCTAAACAAAACGAAAACCAATTATATTTAGAAAATATAGAAACGCAAAATCGGATCTCTTTTCAAAAGAGTAACAATCTCCAAGGAGGATAGAAAAAGAAGAAACGTTTATATTTCTTCTTTTTCTTTGTAAAAGGAACCATCATCCTTCATGCCAATCGGAAAATTCGTATGTTTTAACCAAAGATCGGTATCAATGCCTGCGATCGGTTTTTCTGATAAAGCCTGTATCATTTGTTTTTTGACTTGTTTTACCAAAGAAGCATGAATGGAAACCTCGTTTTCTTGAAAGAAAGGAATGTCCTGTTTTTGAATTTGCAACAACACGATGAGTTGTTTTTTTTCAATTTGAAATGTATCAAGTACCAATAAATAAGCATGGGTTCCTATCACATAAAGCCCAAAGTCCACCTGGTTTTCTTTTTCTAATTCCATCATATCGTTAGCTTGATTGGTCAGAATACAAAACCGTGTATTACAAGTATCGACCATTCCCCCGAGTTTACAAGTAGATTCGATAAAACTAGGTTCGGTAACAATGAGACCCTTTCGATATTTTTGAAAATTTTCAACAGTCATCTTTAAATCTCTTACCAACAAACATAAATTTTGATACGTACGATTCATAATCATTTCTACTTCCATCGAAATACACCTCTCTTTCATTATAGCAAAGAATGGTAGGCATGAAAAGAAATCTATGCTATGATAAAAAAGAACGGAAGTGATAAAAGAATGATACAGTATATAGAAAAAATCAAAGAGAATCAAAGAAAAAAGGCCATGAAGAAGTTTATCAGTGCCCTGACGGATCAAACCAATTTAAATATGATCGAAATCATGAAAGGAAGAAAATTGACCTTCATGCATCGCAAAGAATGGAAAAGGAAACTTAACGAAGAAATAGAAAATCTTCTTCCTATCATGACTTATCGTGAATGGATCAAAGCGTTACAATATATGAAAGTATATCAAGCCTATAGTACGAATAAAAATGATAATATTAAAGCTAATTTGTATCATTATCTACAAGAACACTATAAAAAGTTGTATCAATCTTTTTGTATGGAATATTATGCCCAATACCAAACCGAAGCAAAAGAAGAGATCAAAGAAATTATTTTTATCTATAATGCCGTATTAAACGAGTCGTTGGTCAATGCCGTCTACATTGAATATCAAAATGAACGCAGAATTTGTTATATACCCGAAACCGGGGAAAGAACGATGATTGAACTTCTTGAAATGAGTATGATTACAGAGATCGTTACTTTAGTAGACCATACCCCTAAAAATAAATTATTTGAATTTTTCTTTGAGGTGGAAGAATGAACGATTTAAAAAAACAAATAGAGACTTATTTAGAAACAATCACAGGTGAACATAGTACTTGGGATCAAATGTTCTATTATAATCATCTTTATGAATTGCGAGAGGATGCACTAGCCATTATGAAGGCGATGCCTGAGATTCATTTTTTTGTGCCTGCACCAACGTATCAATATGTTAGTTTAAAAGATACCTTTCGATTGGCTTCTACCTTTTTAAAAAAACATGATTTGTTTTATGATGAAAAACGCTTTTCAAAATTGTGGAATCAAGGAAATTTTGATTTTTCTGTAGAAAAGGAAGGTTTCCAGATCGAAAGACATAAACATGCATCAGCCAATCTTTTTCGTCAATTGATCACTTTATCTTTTCTCCATAACATCACTGATGCTAGTTTTCTGGTTCATGAATGGAGTCATATTGCGGATAGTGAATCTACCTTTCTATGGAATTACAAGAGTGAAATGTGGGAAGAATTAAAAGCCATTCATGCCGAAAATCTCTTTTTGTTAGATTTAAAGCAGAATGGATGGGACGAAAAAGAACTTCATCGGCAATTGTACTTACGGTTAAGTAATAGTTTCGAATGTCTCAAAAAATTTATCATCGAAACGGAATTATTGACATCTTATATCAACGATCCGCTTCATTTTGATGCAAATAGGACATGGGAAAACATAGTAACGACACAGTTTCCTTCTATGACGAAGGAACAAATGACAGCTTCACAGAACGAAATTGCCAAAAACGGGTTGCATGCGCATAGTTGTTACTCATATATTTATGGAACATTATTATCGTTTTATCTACTACATCACCATGTTTCTCTTGCCCAAGTCCAATTCGCCGCTATGGTTTGGAAAGATCCCAATACCTATTTTGACGATGTCATGCAAACACTGGGGATTGACTCGATAAACACCTCATGGCAAGAAATTGTGACAGATGCCGTTCAAGGCTTTCAAGAAGCAATGAGTATCAAATTCCAAGAAAAACAACACGAAAAATAGACAAAATTTGACATCTTTTATAGGGCAAGAAAACAGGAAAAGAAAAATGTATGGTATAATGACCGTAGGTGATAAACATGGTAGTAAGTGAAATGTCTTTTCGTGATTTGGATCGTAAGTGGTTTTTATTAGAAAGAAAACAGGATATCAAACGAATGAACCATCTGTTTCATTTGAAAAATAAAAAATATCCCATCTTGACATACGCCTATATCGATCATGAAGAGGGGATCTCTCTTCGTATTTTAGGTACATTAACTTTGCAAAACGATCAAGTTTATTTAGATAAAGAACAGTTAGATCGGAGACTCGATATTATTCGTTATGATGAAATGACCCATCTTGATTTGACACCCATTAAAGAAGAAATGATTTCCATTATCACGTATCACGAGCAAGTAGAAGAGGAAATGGATAGCTATTATGCACCTTATAACACGTTATTAGATACCAGGAACCATACCTTTTTAGATGCCAGTCGTGATAGCATCGTGCCTGATGAAGTGCGGTTTTTAATTTTGAACCAAAACCACCAAAAAGAAATATTAAAAGCGCGTCTCGAATCATTTGAACCATCGACGGAATATTATTATGCCCAATTATTAGAGGAACCACAAAATGATTTTGATGTCCATAAAAATGATAGGATCTGTTTAAAATATGTCGATCGTCCCAATTATCAAGGGTTGGCCTTTATCAAGAAAGATTGCCAAGAAGTTAGTTAAGGAGTTAGTATCAATATGAAAATAGGAATACCAAGAGCACTATTATATTATCGTTATCATCATCTATGGGAAACTTTTTTTCAGGAACTTGGATGTGAAGTGATTATTAGCCCCAAGACCAAGAAAGAAATGTTGCAAATCGGTAATAACTATGCCATCGATGAAGCCTGTCTTTCCTATAAAATTTATTTAGGACATGTAGAGTGGCTCATCGATAAATGTGATTATATTCTTGTACCACGGATTGCTACTTACAAAGAAAGAGAAATCGTTTGTACACGATTTCAAGCGGCATATGATGTCATACAAAACACCTTTCGCGATCGTCATGTCAAGTTATTGGATTACAATCTCGACGTGTGCCATCACCAAACAGAAATCAATGGTTTTTTAGAAATGGGTAAAAAACTAGGCAAAAAGAAAAAAGATATTTTAAGAGCCTATCACATTGCCAAGTCTAGGCAAGATACGTATGATCAAATGCAATTAAAAGAACAATATCAAAAATTGCAAGATGATAACAATTTAAAGCTGTTGATTGTAGCCCATCCTTATAATATTTACGATGATTATATCGGAAAACCGATCATCGATTATTTACAAGAACTTGGATGTACCCCCATCTTTGCGTCATTGGTTCCCAAAGAGACGGCAAGCAATTTAGCCCATCAAATTTCTCCGACTTTGCAATGGACGTACAACAAAGAAATGTTAGGAGCCATTCCTCTTTATTTTGATCATATTGATGGCATTATCCTGATGAGCTCTTTTCCTTGTGGTCCCGATTCCTTGGTGAATGAAATGATCATTCGGCGTATCAAGGGAAAACCTATCCTGACATTGACTTTAGATATGCAAGATGGAACCGCCGGTCGTGAAACCAGACTAGAAAGTTTTGTCGATATCATTCGCATCAAGAAGGAGGAACGTTAATGGAAAAATCAAAAATTAGTTTTCCTCATATGGGAAATTATTGTGTGCCCATCGAAGTGTTATTGACGATGATTTTGGATTGTGATTATTTGACACCTCCACCAATGACCAAACGGACGCTCGAAATTGGTGCCAAATACAGCCCTGATTATGTATGTGCTCCCTTCAAATATAACCTTGGTTGTTATATTGAAGCCTTAGAAAATGGTGCCGATACTTTAGTGCAAACCGGTGGTGTTTGTCGTCTGAGTTATTACGGGGAAATTCAAGAACAGATCTTACGTGATTTAGGATATGAATTTACCTTTATTAACTTTGCCGATAGTGAAGTTACCAATCCGATTTCGATTTATCAAAAAATGAAACAATATAATCCCAATCTTACCATCAAAACATTGTCGAAAGCCCTTTATTTGGCCGTTCGGATGGTGACCATTATGGATCAAACAGAGAATTTTTTACGTGAAAATGTCGGTTTCGAAGAACAACCTGGAACACTCGATAAATTATATGAAGCCTTTTTACAAGAATTACGAAGTGTTCGTTCCGTCAAGGAATTAAAGAAAAAACATAAACGTTATCAAAAAATGATGAAGCAAGTGAAACTAAAAAAGCCTGAAAATCCACTTCGCGTTGGAATTATTGGTGAATACTATACCATCATGGAACCATTTAGTAATCATTTTATCGAGAAAAACCTCGCTCAAAAAGGAATTGTTGTTACCCGTCATACCAATATTTCGAATACACTATTTTTTCGTAATCCCACCAAAATGTTAAAAGATATTCCGAAATATTTAAAATATGATATTGGCGCGACAGGAATCGATACCATTCGTGAAGCAGAAAAATTAGCCAAAATGGGATACGATGGTATCATTCATGTCAAATCATTTGGTTGTACGCCTGAAATGGATGCCATGCCAATTTTAGAAAATATTTCTCATGATTATAAGATCCCAGTTTTATATTTCAGTTTTGATTCCCAAACCGCCGAAGCGGGAATTGAAACAAGATTGGAAGCCTTCTATGATATGATCGTGATGCGAAAGGAGAATAGAAAATGAAAAAAGCTTATTTGGGCGTTGATATTGGATCGATTTCCACCAAAGGTGTCATTCTCGATGAAAACAATAAAATATTGGCTAGCAGTTATATTTGGACCGAAGGAAATCCCATCCAAGCCGTGAAAAATTTATTACACTTGTTACAAAAACAAATGGATAAAAAATATAAAATTGTTTCGGTGGGGACCACTGGTAGTGCCCGAAAACTGATCGGTGCCATGCTCGATGCTAGCGTTGTCAAAAATGAAATTACCGCCCATGCGGTGGGGACTACGACTTATTATCCTGAAGTTCGTACCATTTTTGAAATTGGTGGACAAGATTCAAAGATTATCTTAATCGAAGATGGCATTGTCGTCGATTATGCCATGAATACGCTGTGTGCCGCTGGAACAGGTTCGTTTCTCTCAAGTCAAGCCAAACGGTTGGGCCTAGAAGTAGAAGAATTTGGACCACTTGCTTTAAAAAGTAAAAATCCGACGAACATTGCTGCCCGTTGCACCGTCTTTGCGGAAAGTGACTTGGTGCATAAAGCCCAAATGGGACACAAAAAAGAAGATATCATCGCTGGCCTTTGTAAGGCCGTTGTCACCAATTATCTTAACAATGTTGGAAAAGGCAAGAAAATTGTAAGCCCCATCGTCTTTCAAGGCGGCGTTAGTAAAAATATTGGAGTTGTCAAAGCCTTTGAAGATGCTACTAACAGTACGATTTTAGTGGACGACAATTCTCATTTGATGGGGGCCATCGGGGTGGCTATTTTAGCACGCAAAAGCAAGGTAGAAAAAGCATTTTCCTTCGATATTAGTGACATGGAATTTGAAACAAGAGGCGTCGATTGTAATCGTTGCAGCAACCATTGTGAAATCGTTTGTATCTATAAAGATAAAGAACTCATTGACGCTTGGGGAAATCGTTGTGAACAAGG
>CANTWQ010000079.1 GCA_947853365.1 uncultured Bacilli bacterium | reverse complement strand
TCAAGATGAGTTTTCCCATTTTTTATAAAGTAAGACCCCTTGAAGACGACAAGGTTGATAGGCTGGAGATGGAAGCATGGTGACATGTTGAGTTGACCAGTACTAATAGGTCGAGGATTTAATCATAATTTGATAAATTCTAATTTGAAACACATTATCTAAGTTTTCAGAGAATTATTATATAAATTATTTATTTTCCTGGTGACAATAGCTGAGAGGATCCACCTGTTCCCATCCCGAACACAGAAGTTAAGCTCTCATACGCCGACGATAGTGTAAGCGAAAATAGGTCATTGCCAGGAATTTTTTTTGTTTTCAGCAGAAATTTTCATATTTCTGTTTTTTTCTTTTGCAACTTGTTTAATCCGCTAGATTATGATATGATTATTCTATAATATGGTAGGTGATAAACATGACAGAAAGTGAAATCAAAGCAAGACTTTATGATTTGATTATGAGAGCAAGCGAGGCAACCGATCGCTTGGTCCGTGTAAATGGCATGATGATTTTAAGTGACGATCTCGAAGAGTATCGACGTTTACAACAAGAATTAGATAATGTACGTGAAAGAGAGAGACAAAGACAAATCATTGGTTCTGTACCATCAGAAAATTTTTTGTATCAAAATAATGAACAACAACCGCTAAAAGAAGTTGTATCAGCCAAAACTGCCTCTGATCCCGTAGTGGAATTAACACCATTGACAACTCTCGATTCATCATTGCCAAAGGAAAACAATACACAAACAGAGTTACCAAAACCTCGTTTTAGAGAGGTAAATGAGACAGATGAACAATATGAAGCATATCTAAAAGATTTTTATGAAAAAGCTTATCCAACGAAGAAAGAAAAAACGGTGCAACAATCAGCAACAGCAATTTTGCCTCAGCTTGCAGAATCAGTGCATAGTGATGACAAGCACGTAATTGGAGTTTTACCTGAACAAGCAGAGTCGGTTCATGAATTAGGTGCACAAGAAGAACCAAAATCGCAGATAGAGCGCATTGGAAATTCTGTTTTCATTCATCCGAATGATCCAAATTATCCGACAGTTGAAATGAATGCTCAAGAATATGATCAAGGAATAGATGTCAATGAGCCAGTGCAAGCTACAACTTCACAGGAAGCCGAGACAGCACCGGAAAAAAACGACGAGGTAGACGATTATTTTTCACTACCACCGGAATCAAAACAAACGACGGAAGCAGCAATTCCCGAACCGATATTAGCAAGCAAATTAAGTCGTGGAGAAAGTGAGATCGTAGAAGCATGGGATATGAGTGCAATCAACAATACACCACTTCATACGAAAGCATGGAATTTTGTAAAAAACAATGCCAAACGTTTATTAGCTAGTGCCGGTTTGATTGCCGTTACTGCTGGAGCTATGACAGGATTTGCATCCACCCTTCCCAACAGCAATGAAAACCAAGCCCAAGCCGGAACAGAAATTACTTCACCAACGAGTTATACAACACAGGTAGCAATGGATACAACAACGTTCACACAACCAGAAAATACACCCACCGTCGAAGACTTAAAAATTGGTGATAGTGCAGCTTCATTAAATTTAACACAAGGATACCAAAGTGCACAAGATGCCATTTCTAATACCAATGCAACGAATTTGAATCAAAATTATGTTGGTAGTAATCAAGGTACCTATGTTACAGGCTTTGCCGTTCCTAACGACCAAACAGGGACTACCAATGTAACTACTACGCCTGGAACCACATTAGAACAAGTTGCCGAGCAACATAACGTGGATCCGTCAGAAGTAGCGATTCGTTTTGGCGTAGGAGATCAGGCACAAGATCAACAAGGATATGCAAATACGAATCAATATGAAGCAAAAACACGGTAGGAGGTAATCATGGAAAATAGAATCAATCAAGTATTTCAAACGGAAAGCGGTAAATATCTAGTATTAAATCAAGCCATTTACCATGGAAAGACTTATTTTCTAGCTGCCGGGGTCAATGACAATCTCACCGATATCAATGGCATTCTAGCCGTACTACAAGTAGAAGAAGAAAACGGGAAAGAAACGGTATCCGTCGTCAAAGATCAAAAATTATTAACCTTATTACTAAAATATTTACAAAAAGAAGTCAATGTTTAAACAAAATAGGTTGTCGAACCTATTTTTTATTTGCTATAATGTTGGTGGTGATCAAAATGTATAAATATACAAGTCGTAGTGAAAAAGAAACAATAGAATTAGCACAAAATATGGAATCAGAAAAATTCCCAAATATGGTAATCTGTCTCGAAGGAGATTTAGGAAGTGGGAAAACGATCTTTACCAAAGGATTTGCCAATGCTTTAGGAATTGATGAAGCTGTCACTTCCCCAACTTTTAATATTATCAAAGAATATACCTCGGGAGAAATGCCATTGTATCATATGGATGTATATCGCTTAGATGGAAATGTGGAAGAATTAGGAATCGAAGAATATTTTCATAAAGGGGGCATTGTCATTATTGAATGGGCCGATATGATCAAAGATATTCTTCCAGAAGAACGTTTGGAAATTAAAATTCGTATTTCGGAAGAAGAAGAGAATATGAGATTATTCTTAATCAATCCAATCGGGAAGCAATATGAAGATTTATGCGAGGCTGTTTTATGAAAATCTTTTATCTCGATACCTCTTCTAGCTATTTATCCACAGGAATTGTGGAAAACGACCATATCATCGATCAAGTGTTTATAAAATTAGATAAAGACCTATCTAGTTTTACTTTACCTAAAATAGATGAAATGTTCCGTAAAAATAATATACAGCCAAACGAAATAGATCAAATTATCGTTGTCAATGGTCCTGGATCGTTTACTGGCATTCGAATTGGAGTAACCATTGCCAAAATCTATGCCTGCTTTTTAGAAAAACAAATTAAAACAGTGTCTAGTTTAGAAGCAATGGCAAGATCAGTTCCGGAAGATCAGGATTATGATTATGTTTTACCAATGATTGATGCAAGACGTGGTTATGTATATGGTGCAATTTATGATAAGGATGGAAAAGAATTAAAAAAAGAAAGTTATATTCAAAAAGAAGCGTTAGAACATGATTCTCTGCTTGAAAATAAGAAGGTAATCGTAATTACCAACGATTCTATAGACACGAAATATCCACAAGTGCCATATGACTTAAACTTACTTCGAGTAGTGGAAGGAAGTTATGACAAACCTTTCATTTCTCCCCATGCCATCGATGCCAATTATCTAAAAAAGACCGAGGCGGAAGAAAAATGCCAGAACTCCACGAATTAAAAATTAGCGATCAAGTACAAGTAGAAAAATTGTCCACAGCATTTCCACGTTATTTTAAAAATCATCCTATTGATCCGAGCCAATTATTACGTTCTTATTTGCTAATCGAAGACGGACAAACAATCTATGGCTTTTTACAATATACATTACTTTATGATCGTATGGAGCTAGAACAAATCTACGTGGATGAAGCTTATCGCAACCGGCAAGTAGCAAGTCATCTATTAAACAGATTGTTACAGATTGCTAGCCATAAACAAGTGCATAACATCACATTAGAAGTGAGCGTTGAAAATAAAATAGCCATTCATCTCTATCAAAAATACGGATTTCAAACCGTTGCAGTACGGAAAGGTTACTATCACGGTATAGATGCATGGTTGATGGAAAAAGAAGTGATAAAATGAAAGATATTTATATTTTAGGAATTGAAAGCAGTTGCGATGAAACCAGTTGTGCCATTGTGAAAAATGGCCAAGAAGAAATTGCCACGGTTATCTCTTCCCAAATTGATATTCATAAACAATATGGCGGAGTGGTCCCAGAAATTGCAAGTAGGCACCATATTCGAAATATTAGTATCGTCATTGAAGAATGCTTAGAACAAGCGCACATGACAATGAACGACATAGATGCGATTGCCATTACCTATGGACCGGGACTGATTGGCTCATTACTCGTCGGTGTTGAAGCGGCCAAAACCCTTTCCTTTTTATATCAAAAACCCTTAATTCCCGTTCATCATATTGTTGGTCACATTTATGCCAACGAACTAAAAGAGCCGATGCATTTCCCTCTCATGGCCTTAATTGTTTCCGGAGGGCATACAGAACTCGTGTATATGAAAGATCATTATCAGTTTCAAATTCTTGGAAAAACTCTAGATGATGCGGTGGGAGAATGTTACGATAAAGTAGCCAGGGTTATAGGCATTCCTTATCCAGGGGGGCCGCAAATAGATCGTATGGCAAAAGTAGGTAAGCCTACTTATCATTTACCCATTCCTCTTAATGATGATAGCTATCATTTTAGCTTTTCTGGTTTAAAAAGTGCCGTAATCAATTTAGTGCACAAAGAAACACAACGAGGAAATCCCATTCAAAAAGAAGATCTTGCTCGTTCGTTTCAGGATGTTGTTACCTCCGTCATTGTAAAAAAATGCAAACAAGCCTTAACTGACTATCCAGTGAACACTTTAATCGTTGCTGGTGGAGTTGCCGCTAATTCGGGAATTCGAAACGGTTTAAAAGAACTTTGTCAAGACAAACAAATTCACCTTTCTTGCCCAGAAATTAGACTTTGTACTGATAATGCTGCCATGATCGCTTCCGCTGGATATTACGCATGGAAACTAGGGAAACGTGGAGATCTTACCTTAAATGCCAAGTCCAATGTAGACTTACAATAAAAATATGGTATTGAAATACCATATTTTATTTATGATGTTTGTGAACTTCTTTGGCATTCGGATAAATACGATTTAAAAATTCATCGGGATAATGTCGGTCGCAAAACTCTCCTAAAGTAGTGCGAGGAGGAAGCCCTTTTTGTCGGTCCATTTGTCGCAAAACCGCCGCAACAGAAAGGAAAGCATCTATGATAAAAAATATTAGGAACAAATAGAATAAAGTCATACCTAGATAATAAGGAATTTTTTCAATCCATCGACTGACCCATGGATAAACGAATCGTGCAAGAAGTAATCCCCCGAATCCCCATAAAATCATAAAAAGAAGCGTAGTTCTGCCACCAATACTAAACGGATAGCCGGAATAGTCCCAAGAAATCGTATGAAAGAAAATTTCTTGAAATAAACTCATGAAATATTCACACGCACCACCAATCAAGGCGGCATATAAAAAGGTTAAGTACCATTTACGCTTCGTTGCGTTTTTGCCGAGGAAACCAATCATAACCGCAACACCCAATCCATAAACAGGATTAAAGGGACCATAAATTAACCCACGTCGTACCTTGATGCTTCCTGTTAAAAAAATAGATAAAATTTCCTCAAATAGAACCCCAATCAAACACCCCAAGACAAAAAATGTAAAGATTTTAATAAACCCATGTCCCTTGGCAAATACCTTTTTTTCTTTTTCCTTGAAAACTTCCATAAAAACACTCCGATCAATTAAATTTATTATATCATATTAGAAAAATAGAAAAAAACTCATAAATTGAGTTTCTTTTCTAATAAAGATACAAGATAGTACATGAAGTAAGAGACCACTCCTAAAATAACAACAGAAGTGATTACAAGATCAATGTGAAATACTTGTGAACCGTACATAATAAGATAGCCCAGACCTTGTTTTGAAACTAACAACTCTCCCATAATGACGCCGATGTAACACATATAGGGAGAATGAAAGCATTTTAGTAAAGAACTTGCTAGAAATGGAGAAAACATGGGAAAAGTAAGTTGTCCATTTTGTAATAGTAGAAATACGTTTAATATCGCTTATGGCTATTTAAAAAATAATATTAAAAGACTTAAAAATAATGAATT
>CANTWQ010000078.1 GCA_947853365.1 uncultured Bacilli bacterium | reverse complement strand
AGTTGGCAAACAGGAGGATTGGTTGGATACTCATCTCAACCAATTACCTTCAAAAACTGCGCTGTCAATGATTTATTCATCGGTGGATATAATGCTACCGCAGGAACATTATTTGGATTGGGCGTAACAGATATTACAGTCATTGATTGCCAAGTAACCAACGCCAGATTATATACAGATGGTCTTACTTGGGCAAGTACCCAAAAAGAAGAAGGAACCTTCTGGGTAGGTCATCTATACGGAAAAACATTAACTGTTACGAATAGCACTGAAGAAAATGTAACAGTCGTAAGTGATTACGAATAAGGAAAACAAGGAAAAATCCTTGTTTTTTCTTGCAATTTTTATGAATTTCTAGTATATTAGTATTGCTACCAATTCTTAGTTTAGGTTACCTCCAAGAAAACCTTTACCAAGAGTTTGGTGAATAATAGAAGAAGGAGGGATCATTATGGCATTAACAAGTGCTAAAAAACAAGAAATCGTAAAAAAGTTTGCTCGTAACGACAAAGATACTGGATCTGCAGAAGTGCAAATTGCCATTCTAACAGAAGAGATCAATGTCTTGACTGAGCACTTAAAAGAGCATACGCATGATTTCCATTCACGTCGTGGATTGTTAAAGAAAGTTGGGCAACGTAGAAATATGCTTGCATATTTAGCAAAGAAAGATGTGCAAAGATATCGCGATGTAGTTAAAAAATTAGGATTAAGAAAATAGGCACTGTTTTTGGTGTCTTTTTTTTGAAGCAAATACTGGAGGTAACATATGAAGAAAATATTTAAATTGAATTTTAGAGGAAGAGAACTGATTGTCGAACATGGTGAACTTGCCAAACAAGCAACGGGTGCTGTTTTGGTTCGGTATGGAGATACCGTCGTTTTATCAACCGCGGTCGTATCAGAACATGCCAATCTATTATCAGATTTTTTTCCACTTATGGTTTTATATCAAGAAAAATTGTATTCTGTTGGTAAAATTCCCGGGGGATTTATTAAACGAGAGGGAAGACCAAGTGAAGCTGCTACGTTGGCTGCACGGATGATCGATCGTCCAATGCGCCCTCTTTTTCCGGAGGATTTTCGAAACGAAGTACAAATTGTCAATACCATTCTCTCGGTCGATCAGGACAATTCCCCAGAAATGACAGCCCTTTTTGGCTCTTCTTTGGCAACTTGTATTAGTAAAATTCCTTTCGATGGACCGGTTGCTAGTGTCAAAGTAGGTAGAATTGATGGCGAATTTATTATCAATCCAACGGTAGAACAAGCCGAAAAATCGGATATTGATTTGACTGTCGCCGGTACCAAAGATGCCATCAACATGGTCGAATCTTCGGCCAAAGAAGTCAGTGAAAAAGATATGCTAGAGGCCTTGATGTTTGGCCACGAGGCAATCAAAGAGTTGGTAACCTTTCAAGAAGAAATCATCAGTGAAATTGGTGAAGAAAAGATGGTATATCCAATACTGGAATTGACAGATGAATTAAAAAATGAAGTTGCAACATTGATTACGACGGATCTAGATCAAGCGTTACGAATCAAAGATAAATTGACTCGTTATGCTAAAATCGATGAAATCCAAGAGAACTTGACAGAGAAATATCGATTAGAAAATGAAGATGTCTTAAAACCAGAGGAACTACAAGAATTACTAACCAAAGTACAATTGATCATGCACAATATTGAATATGACTTATTCCGTAATATTGTAGTGAAAGAGCACATTCGTCAAGATGGGCGAAAGATGAATGAAATTAGGCCGTTACAAACGGCAATCGACTTATTGCCAAGAACCCATGGTTCGGCCCTCTTTACCAGAGGAGAAACGCAAAGTTTAAGTGTCACAACTCTAGGTGCGTTAGGAGAACATCAAATTTTAGATGGTCTTGGCATTGAAGATCAAAAACGATTCATGTTGCATTATAACTTTCCTGCTTTTTCGGTTGGCGAAACAGGACGTTATGGAGCACCAGGACGTAGAGAAATTGGACATGGGGCTTTAGGAGAAAAAGCATTAGCACAAGTCATTCCATCAGAAGAGGAATTTCCATACACCATTCGTGTCGTATCAGAAATTCTAGAAAGTAATGGTTCCTCTAGTCAAGCATCGATTTGTGCCGGATGTATGAGTTTGATGGCGGCAGGGGTTCCTATCAAAGCCCCAGTCGCAGGAATTGCAATGGGTTTAATTACTTCCGGAAAGGATTATACCATTCTAACAGATATCCAAGGAATGGAAGATCATTTAGGAGACATGGATTTCAAAGTCGCTGGAACCAAAAAAGGTATTTGCGCTTTACAAATGGATATTAAAATCAAAGGTATTACCAAAAAGATTTTAAAAGAATCGCTAGCCCAAGCCAAAGAAGCACGTTTAGAAGTTTTAAGTGCCATGCAAAAAGCCATTGCTGAACCACGGAAAGAAGTAAGTAAGTATGCGCCAAAAACGATGATTTTTATGATTAAACCAGAGAAAATTAAAGATGTGATCGGTAAAGGTGGCGAAATGATTACTAAAATTATTTGTGAAGCATCTCATGTGACTGATGTGAACAACATAAACGCTGTCAAAGTTGATCTAGAAGATGATGGACGTGTCATTATTTATCACCATGATCAAGAAATCATTGATAAAACTGCTAAAATGATTCAAGATGTCGTAAGAGAAGCCGAAGCAGGTAAAATTTATACCGCGAAAGTTGTAAAAATCGAAGACTTTGGATGTTTTGTCCAACTTTGGCCAGGATGTGAAGGATTGGTTCATGTTTCTTGTTTAGCGAAAGAACACATAAAACATCCAAGCGATGTCGTGAAATTAGGCGATGAGATCATCGTGAAATGCCTTGGTGTAGATAAGAAAGGAAGATTAAACTTTTCCAGAAAAGATGCCATTGACTTGACAGAAAAGCCTCATAAATCAAAAGACAAAACCAACCAGTAGGAAGGTTTTTTCTTTTTCTTCTAAAAGAAGATTCCAATCATATATTTTAATAGGGTGATCTTATGAAACAGACTTTCTATATCCTAGGAGTCCTTTTTCTCACGTGTTTTAGTTTTTATTATACCAATGAAGCCGCCAAATTTTTACGTCAAAAAGATCCAATCTATATCAGCATTCAAGAAGTTGCCAAAGACTATGAAGTGTCTCCTGTCAATGCCCAGAGTAGTGAAACGACGATCATTCCGGGATTATCGGGTCAAACGATTGACATAGAGGCATCTTATCGCAAAATGAAACGATTAGGATACTTTGATAAAAGTCTCCTCGTCTTTCGCGATGTATTACCTGAAGTATCGATTAACACTAGTTATGATAAATATATCATCAAAGGAAATGAAAACGTCAAAGCAATTGCTTTTCTTTTTACTGCCCAAAGTTCAGATTATGTCGAAGAAGTGCTTCAGATATTAAAAGAAAAAGAGGTAAGTGCTACTTTCTTTGTCGATGGTAAATGGGTAGAAAATCATATGGAACTCGTCGAAACATTAGCCAAAAATGGCAATCAAATTGAAAACTATGGCTATGAGGGAGCCTATTCTGATCAAGAGATGATTTGGGTTTCCAATATGTTAGAGTCTATTACCAAACAAGAACCCAAATATTGTTATACAACAAGAGAAAGACAAGAACTGTTAGAGCTTTGTAAAACGTATCATATGTATACCGTAAAACCGACCTTTCAAACTGGAAGTTATCCTTATCAAACCGTCAAAAACCATCTACAAAACGGAGCACTTTACCATTTGGCGTTAAACCAGACAACCGTCAAAGAACTAGGAGCAATCATTCAATATGTCAAACAAAAAGGATACGAAATCGAAACATTAAGTCAAATTTTAAGTGAAGATAGAACGATAGAAAAGTAAGGAGATCATCATTTATCTTGCGATAAAAAAGACAATATAGTATAATTTTAACTAGTGAAGATAGGTGTTAAGTTATGTATTTAAAAGAAATAGAAGTGAGTGGTTTTAAGTCTTTTGCCGATAAATTACAAATCACACTAGATGATAATATTACTTGTATCGTTGGACCAAACGGAAGTGGAAAAAGCAATGTGGTCGATGCAGTTCGATGGGTATTAGGAGAACAATCTGTCAAGAGTCTTCGTGGCGATGGGACGATGAGTGATGTGATTTTCTCGGGCAGTAAAACAAGAAAGCCATTACATGTCGCAAGTGTTGCCTTAACCTTCGATAATCGTGATCATTACCTTAACTTACCATATACCGAAGTTTCTGTGAAACGTCGTTGTTATCGAACGGGAGAAAATGAATATTTTATCAATGGCGAGAAATGTCGCTTAAAAGACATTACCGATCTTTTCTTAGATAGTGGAATTGGCAAAGAAAGTTTTAATATTATTTCCCAAGGAGAAGTGCAAAAAATACTCTCTTCCTCACCCCAAGATCGGCGGAGTATTTTTGAAGAAGCCGCAGGGGTTTTAAAATATAAAAAGCGAAAAGAAGAGGCCCTACGAAAATTAGAACGTACCCATGATAACTTAAACCGTGTGGAAGACATCTTACAAGAATTATCACAACAATTAGAACCATTAAAAGAACAAAGCGAAAAAGCCAAGCAATACTTAGAAAGTAAGAAAAAACTAGAAAAACATGAAGTCTCGTATTTGGTTTATCGCATTGAAACGATGAATCATACGTATCAACAAGATCAGATGCGCCTAGAAGAATTAAAAGAAAAACGCCTGGGCCTCGTAAATAGTCAAAATAATAGCAAAATAGAGCGTCTGAAAGCAGATCTTTTAAAAATAGAAGCAGATCTTGCTTCCTTGCAACAAGAATTACTTACATTAACCAAAGAAGAAGAGCAATTAAATAGTAAGAAAAAACTATTTCAAGAGCGAAGTAAATACCATGCCGAAGACTTGCAAGTGCATGAAAATTTATTGTATTTAACAGAACAAAAATCAAAACAGGAAGCCAATCAATCCGTCATTGAAAGCAAGTTAAAAGAATTAGAAGAAGAACAGACAAGAGCAAGAAATCAAGTAAATCAAGAGATGATGGCCTATCAATCCTTGAAAGACAAAATCACATCGATCGATAAAGAACGCACATTTCATGAACAACAACAAATGTCGTTAGAACATCAAATTCATATTTTAGAAACGTCGTTAAATGAATTGCAAGGCGTTCCTAATTCTGTTCGTTCCATTTTGTTGAACCCCAAATTGACAGGGATCCATCAAATGATTGGATCATTGTTTGAGGTCAAAGAGACATATGTAAAAGCGATCGATGTTGCTCTAGGAGCCAGTAAACAGTTTATTGTCGTCGACAATGTCCAAACGGCCAAAAACGCGATTTCCTATTTAAAAGAAAAACATTTAGGACGCGCCACTTTCTTTCCATTAAATGTGATCAAACCCAAAGGAATCGATTACGATACGATGTCCCTCGTGATGAAAGAAGAGGGATATATCGATATTGCCAGTAACCTGATTCAATACGACGAGACCTATCGTAATATCTTTCAAAATCAATTAGGAAATGTCTTGGTAGTAGATAACATCGATCATGCAACCCAATTGAGTAAAAAAATCCATGCCCGTTATCGGATCGTTACCTTAGATGGTGAAATTGTCCATGTCGGAGGAAGTATGACGGGAGGATCATTACAAACAGCTAGAAGCATGGTAAGCGAAAAAGTAGAACTCGCTAAGAAAAAAGACCAAGTACAAATGGAAAAAGGAACCATTGCAGAGTTAAAACAAGAACAAGAAACCTTAAAACAACACCACCAACAACAAGAAGAAAAACTTTATCAACAACGCGCGAACCTTTATCTATTAGAAGAAGAAATCGCCAAGCAAAAACAAGAATTAGTAGCAATCACGGAACAGTTACAGGAACTAAATCAAGAATGGAATACGCTACAGCATGTTGTGGATCAATCATTAAATAAAGAAGAAGAAAAAGTGATTCAAGCATTCTATGATAAAAAAAGTGAAAAAGAAAAGAAAATACAAGAGATTGACTTCAAACAAAAAGAAGAAAATCGCTTACAACAAGCACTCGATGAAATGGAAGCTTTGGAAAAAGAAAACAATAGCAAAGTACGTAATCTGGAAAATGAAATCAAAGAAAAAGAAGTATCCGTTGCCAAACTGGATGTGGAACTCGATCATATTTTACAGACATTAACGGAAGAATATGAAATGAGTTTTGAGGCTGCCAAACAAAAGTATGTATTAGAAATGGATCCCGAAGACGCGAAAAGAGAAATTGTCAGTCTCCGTAGCATCATCAAACAAATGGGAATGGTCAATATTGCGGCGATTGAAGAATATGAACGAATTGATGCCCGATATACATTCTTAAATGGTCAAAAAGAAGATTTGTTAAAAGCCAAAGATACGTTATTAGAAATTATCGAAGAAATGGATGATGTCATGAAAGAAGAATTCATGGCCACGTTTCAAAAAGTAGAAAAAGAATTCAAGCAAGTATTTACCCAATTGTTCCGTGGAGGAAGTGCCTCTTTGAAATTAACGGATCCAAATGATCTACTCACAACCGGAGTAGAAATCATTGCCAGTCCTCCTGGAAAGAAACTAACGACTATTTCCTTGTTATCCGGAGGAGAAAAAACTTTGACCGCCATCAGTTTATTGTTTGCCATTTTAAATATCAGAACGGTACCATTCTGTCTCTTTGATGAAGTGGAAGCTGCACTCGATGAAGCAAATGTCGATCAATTTGGAAAATATTTGGATCATTATAAAGAAAAAACACAGTTTCTTCTCATTACCCACAAAAAGAAAACCATGGAATATGCAAATACACTATATGGAATTACCATGCAAGAATCCGGTGTATCTAAACTCGTCAGTGTTCGCTTAGATGAAGTAGAAAAAGAAAATGAGTCTAATCACTAGACTCGTTTTCTTAATGATAGAACGGTGGTTGGTAATAAAAAGGGTAAGACGTATAAGGAGGATAGAGAAAACCATAATAATAATTGTAACCATAAGGTCTTTGATTTTGATTCCAAAGACTACCAGCAATGCCACCAAGTAAAAAAGGAACTACAAAACCTCCAAATCGCTCCCCATTTCTTCCACGTATATTTCTCGGATATCGCACCATATTATAATTGTATGGATAATAATTCATAAATATCTCCTTTCTATGTTATCGTATGAAGGAAGAAAAAAAGAATGAGGTGCAAACGTGGAAGAAAAAATAAAATTATTAGCCAATACCATTGTTGTCTATTCTTTAAAATTAAAAAGCGGAGAAAAAGTATTGATAAAAGTAGACACCCTAGAACCACGCGATCTCGTCAGTGCATTGATCCATGAAATCAGTCGCGTCGGTGCGATTCCAACCGTAGAAATTGTAGATCCTATTTTGCAAGCAAAGATGCGAGGAAAAATGACCGAGGCTTGGCTACCTTTCTTAAAAAAGAAAGAAGAGTTTATCGTCAATATGTATGATGCTTTTATTTCCATTCGTTATCGAATCAATGATTATGAAGAAAAAAACACTTCAAGTATGATGTTAAGAATGTTAGGAGATGCCTTATATCAAGCCGATGATATTAGAATCAACCATAAAAAATGGGTATTGTTAAATTATCCGTCGATCCTCGATAGTTATAAAGCGAAAATGACCATCGAAGAATTTCGAGAATATGCATTATCTGTCATGACCGTCGATTATCAACAGATGTATCAACAAATGCTCCCATTAAAAAGACGAATGGAACAAGCTGATCAAGTGCGAATCGTCTCTCCCGGAACGGATCTTACTTTTTCCATTAAAGGAATGCCAGCCATACCTTGTTGTGGTGATAAAAATATTCCGGATGGTGAAATCTATACTGCCCCAATCAAACATAGTGTCAATGGAACCATTACTTATAATACCCCGAGTCCGTATCGCGGAAACATTTTTCATCACGTATCTTTAACCTTCCAAGATGGCAAAATCATCAAAGCAACCTGTGATGAAGACGATGAAGTATTAAATGCGATTTTTGATACCGATGAAGGTGCCCGTTACATTGGTGAATTCTCCTTTGGTTTTAACCCCCAAATTTTAAATCCGATGGGCGATATTTTATACGATGAAAAAATACTTGGCAGCATTCATTTTACACCCGGAAGATGTTATAAGGATTGTGATAATCAAAATCGATCTAGCATTCACTGGGATATGGTTTTAATTCAACGAAGCGAGTATGGTGGGGGAGAAATTTACTTTGATCAAGAACTGATTCGTAAAGACGGGAAATTTATTCCCGAAGATTTACAACCATTAAATGGCAAAATGGTATAAAGAAAAAACACCTTTCATAAACTTTAGAAAGGAGTTTTTTGTTATGAAATATTTTTTTCTAGATGATGATGATTCTCCATATTATATATGGAATAGTGAGGAGAATCCGCAAATGGGATACATTGAGCGTAAAGACAAACAAAAGATCACGACAATCCCAAAACAAGTATTAGAAGAATTATGGGACCACCTATATTTTAGCGGTAATCATTCGAAAGAGTCATATCCCGCAATATCACAAACGATTGATCAAAAACGATACCAAATGGAATTGATCGATCCGAACCAAAAGAAAAAAGGAATCTTTATCAAAAAAATTACGCCACGGCGTAATTTTTAATAAATTTTCCAAAAATATTACTCCATGGCGTAAAAATTATTGAAACCGATAAAAGTTAATACTTGGTCGATTAAACAGTCGAAATGGGTAATTGGTAGTACCAAGGCCACCAGAAATGAAAAGGTGTGTATTTTGTACTTGATATTCCATATCCCAATAGGTAGTAGCACCTTCCACTGTTTCTAATCCTTCCAAAAAAGGAAGGCGAATTTGATGATTGTGAGAATGTCCTGCAAGAGCTAAATCGACCTTTCCATAGGTCAGTGCTTGCGAAAGTACATCTGGTTCATGTAACAGTAAAATCGAATATAAATCGGAAGCGTTTTCTTGTTGCTGATAGGCGAAAGTCATGTGAAAATCAGAACGATTGGGATCCAATCCCAACAGTAGAATTGGTTCATATCCCTGATAGTAGATGAGCTCATATAAATTATCTAAAATCTTGAACCCACTATTTTCTAAAATAGGGCGCACAATATTGACATCATCTTGTTCTCCCAAAACAGCATATTTACCAACTTCAGCGTCCAGTTTAGATAATGCTTCCGT
>CANTWQ010000077.1 GCA_947853365.1 uncultured Bacilli bacterium | reverse complement strand
TTTTCTTTTCTTCTTCTTTGCCATACTGATTCTCCAATCTAACTATATTATATCAAAGATCTTAAATATTGGGTATTTTTTTTATCCTTTGAATAAAAGTAAAATAAATTTTACTTACCTTCCCTCACGGTAAGATCCTTCTACTTCACAAAAACCTTGAGTAATCCCATGATTTTTCTTCCTCTTGATGCCATCAAATTACGAACAAATGTATGTGTCAATATCCTTGACGATTCCTTCTACAATGCAAAAAAAAGATGCTACTTGCATCTTTTAAAAAAGACTTTTATATTTTGCTTTTCCTGGAGAAAGTACTGGCAATTCTATTTCCTCATAGATTGCATTGTGATGAGGTAATAAATATCTTTTCTCCAACAGTTTGCCAAGATCAGAAGCTTGTGTTTCAGATATTCCGAATTTTTGAGCGAGCTCTTTATCGGTCATATGATATTGTTGACCGGTAGCGCGTCCTTCATAATGAAGGAAAAACGAACGGTACATATCTGGGCAATGATCGATGGCTTGTTCCATCAACACTGGATCTATCTTATTTTGCAATATCTGATATGCATAGTTTTGAGGGTTGTTCCATATTTTCTTCACTTCAACATAACGACGCATCATCCAATTTAAATGCTTTTGAATGGCAGATGGATGCAATTTAAAATCTTGACAAATCCGTTCTTGGGAATGTCTATTGATACATGATCGCCATAAATCTATTTCCTGCTTGGTAAATACACCTTGCCATATTTCATCATACAGATACCATCTCATATCATCATAACTATCTCTTTGACCATGGAGCCAGGTTGAAAAAACTGCTAATAAATCATCGGTTTCTTGTTTCACGGTCATTATAGGTTTTTCTACATTCGGTACTTGTTGGTTGAAAGTATACTGTTGCACCGTTTTTTGAATACGAAAGATACGACTTCGAAATGCCGAAGTAGTAATGGATAAATTTTTTAATTTAGAACGTAATTGTTCGTGGTTTTTACTTTCTTTTAGAATTTGTAATGCCTGTTTTTGTTTTTTTGATAATACTTGCCAAACGTTTTCTAATGCTTCTTTTTGACAAACGATATCTAATGGATTCGGCAATAATAATTGTTCGACTTCTTCATCTGTTAATGCAGAAAATGGAATTTCTTTGATTTCCTCTACTGCCATATCTCTCTCCCCTTTTGTTCGTCTATTATACCATAAAATAACAATCTTGTAAAGAAAAAGGGTGCTTACGCATCCTAATAATTTCGATTCTTTAAAAATAATGGTATGTCGAAATCTCCGTCATCATCATCGTCATCGTCTAAAATCGTCGTTGGCATTGGTTGTTTTTTCGGAGTTGTAACGGTATCTAGACTATCGATTGGGTTGGCACTCCGGCGATTGTTTTGAATATTATTATAAAGAGGTTCTTTGGCTTCTTTATTTTTATCAAATCCGGTAGCAATTACGGTAACGATGACTTCATCTGTTAAGTTTTCGTTAATCACTGATCCAAAGATGGTATTGATATCTGTGTTAGCAGCAGCTCTTACTACTTCAGCAGCTTGTTCGGCTTCGAAAAGGGTCAAGTTAATACCACCTGTAATGTTAATAATAGCATCGGTTGCTCCAGAAATACTTGTTTCTAGAAGTGGAGAAGAAACTGCCTGTTTGGCCGCTTCGATTGCTCGATCTTCACCCATTCCAATTCCAATTCCGATGATGGCATTTCCACTCTTTTCCATCACTGCTTTGACATCGGCAAAGTCAAGGTTGACAAGTCCAACGACAGCAATTAAATCAGAAATTGATTGTACACCACGGCGAAGTACATTATCGACTTCTTTAAAAGCTTCTAGCATTGGTGTTGTCTTATCGATGATTTCCCGTAATCGATCATTCGGAATGACGATTAACGTATCGACATGTTTTTTTAACTCTTCCAATCCTGCTAAGGCATTGGTCATTCTTTTTTTTCCTTCAAAACCAAATGGTTTGGTAACGATGGCAACGGTCAAGGCTCCTAAATTTTGAGCAATTTCCGCAACGACGGGAGCAGCTCCGGTTCCCGTTCCTCCGCCCATTCCACAAGTGATGAAAACCATATCCGCTCCTTGGAGCGCTTCTTCGATTTCTTTTTTACTTTCGACGGCAGCTTCTCTTCCGATTTCTGGTTTGGCCCCTGCTCCTAAACCATCCGTCAAGCTTGCGCCAATTTGTATTTTCACATCTGCTTTGGAGTTATTTAATACTTGCAAATCTGTATTGGCAACAATAAATTCGACGCCTTTCACTCCCGACTCTATCATACGGTTGACGGCGTTTCCTCCTCCACCACCAATACCGATTACTTTTATTTTTGCTAATTGATCCATTTCTAACGTATCCAACATATAAATCCTCCTCTAATTGTTATCGAAAAAGTATCCAAATACTCTGTTTATGATTGTTTCGCCATTTTTTTCTTGTTTGTTTCTCGGTGCCATTATACTTTCTTCTTTTGCTTCACTCATCATCGAATACGATTTCCCCCGTAATTTTAATTTTTCATCAAAATACTTGATGATTCCAGCGGCACTTGAATATTTATTTTCGCGAATACCGATTTCATGAATCGTCAAAGTGGTTCCGACTCTTCCTAAAACGTTTTCTACTAAGTACTGAAAACCAGCCAATTCGCTTATTCCACCTGTAATTATTATATAACTTATTTCGCGATTTGTTAAGATAGTAATTTGCTTTTTTGCAAGGCGTAATAAATCCGTTAACCGTGCTTCGACAATTTCTGATACATTCAACTGATTGATGTTTATGGTACTTCCATCTTTCGTCACAATTTCCATCGTATCGTTAATGTCGGCATAGCGCTTGTTACTTACGGCAAAACGTTCTTTGATATAGCTTGCCATACGACTGGGAATAGCAAATGCTTCTTTTAGATCTCGATCGATTTGATGAGATCCCATTTCAATGATTTCATCTTTAATCATAATTCCTTTATTGAAAACGGCCACTTTGGTCGTATCATAACCAATATCGATCATTGCCCCGACTTTACTATCATAGTCTTTATTTCTCGTGCAGTCATAGTCTCCAATTTCATGAAAAGCAATATCGACAATCTCTACCCCACAAGCATGAAATAAACTTTGCATCATCGTCATCACTTCTTTGGGAACTGTAGCAACGACGGCTTTCACGATCATAGAATCTCCACTTTGACCAATTGGATTTTTATACCCTTCTTCCCCCAAGGTAAAGACAATCGGAAATACCGTTACCAACTCTCTTCCTTCTGGAATCTTACCTAACACGGCATCCTGTAAACATTTGATAATATCTTCATATTCCACTTTGCCGTTTGGCAAATCAACCTCTCCTGAAGTAATGGTTAGATTTCTTCCGTAAGATGGTATGGCAACCAGTGCCTCTTCAATAGGAACGCCTAATGTTTCTTCCTGTTCTTTTAATGCTTCTTCGAGACTTTCTTTGGCTTGCTCTTTATTACTGATCCATCCTTTTTTCACGCCTTTACTTTTGATAGCAGTTCTGGCGAGTACTTTCCACGATTCCTCGATTTTTTCCATGGTCACAATTTTGATCTCGCGACTACCAATATCGATTCCTGTATATATTTTTTTCATACCATCACAATCCTATTTTTTCTAATATCTATTATATAGTATTTTGGAGCAGAAGAAAAGAGCAATTTTTGCTCTTACTCCATAATCTGGAAATGATTTCCAGAATCTAAGTATAAAATTCCTTTTCTTCCTTCCAATTGTGGAAGCACTTCATCATAATAGTTAATCATATCAAACTTCGTCAAAGTTAGATAAACACTATTTCCATCATCCATCAATAATAGAAAACGATCTTTATCGTAGTCGTTTGGAACATAGGTGATTTCGGAAATTTGCTTTCTGATTTCTTCTTTCATGTTTGACATACCTTCGATAAAACTTTTTTCTTTGGTATCAGGAACATAGTTTAAAAGAAGAGGAATGCCAATAATCTTATCTTCACTCATCAAGACTTCCCCAGTTTCTGTCATCACTTTTCCATCGCTTGCCTGTTGATACAAAAGTTGATATTCTTCGATATTTAGGACAAACTTGTGATAAAATTTTCTTTCGACTTGAACAGATTTGATATAAGGATTTGCTAATAGTTTTCGTTTGATCATCGATGTCGTTGTCCGATAAAATTCAGGATAATCGATCAGACCGGATAATTCCATAATTTCTTGATCTGTGACATAGGAATTACCTGTAATCACGACATTTTCTGTCTTTAATGTCAAAAACCATTGGATCAAGAAAAACAAAATGATAATGATCAGTAGAACCACACAGATGGGCAAAAGACGAAGGTGTAATTTTTTTTGTTTTTTCTTTGTCATTGTTCCTTCTCCCAACCGATCAATTCTTGCTCTACTTTTAAGTCAATCTGGTAGTTTTCTTTGACTGTTTCTTTGATAAAATCGATTAAATCTTTCATATCTTGGCTTTTGGCATTACCTATATTGATAATAAAATTGGCATGTTTATGGCTGATTTGGGCGCCTCCTTTGGTTAATCCTTTGAGTCCTAAATCTTCGATGATTTTTCCAGCTGGTAAATCGACAGAAGGATTACGGAAGACACTTCCCGCGTTGGGATAGTTGAGCGGTTGTGTAAGCATCCTTCGTTCTTTTCGATCTCTCATCAAATCTTCGATGTCTTCCCTCTTTCCTTTCTTTAAGCGCATGGTTGCTTCTAGAATGATATATTCTTTGTGATTCTTAAAAAAAGAAGAGCGATAATGAAAGTCACATTCACTATTGACCATGGTAATTATGGTTCCAGAGGGTGTTAACACTTTGACTTTCGTCACAATGTAGCCCATATCACTTTTATAGGCGCCGGCATTCATATAGACTGCACCTCCGACGGTACCAGGAATACCAGATGCAAATTCTAATCCGGACAATCCTTTTTTGGCGGCGAGTAATGATAATTTGATCAAAGATACCCCTGCGCCTGCGGTCACGGTATTCCGCTTCCAAGTAATATTGGCAAACGAATCTAATTTGATAATCATACCGCGATAAGGTTGATCACTGAATAATACGTTACTTCCATTTCCTAAAATCATATAGGAAAGAGAATACTTTTTGGCAATCGACAAAGCTCGTTTTAATTCCAAAATGGTTTTGGGAATGACAAAGGCCCATGCTTTTCCACCCGTTCGATAGGTTGTATAATTGGCAAGCGAAACATCCGATTTGACCGTTCCTACGTCCATTTTTTTTAACACTTCTAACAATTCTTGTTTCATTTATCACTCACCAACTTCTGTAATAGATGATAGATTTTGGTGGCACTATCACGAATTCCTAGTTTTTTGGCTTCTTCTTTGATGTTTTGATATTTTTTAGGATCCATAAACAAAGAATCGATCATTGGTAATAAATGTTCTTGATCAAATTGTGCTTCTTCTAGGAGAAGGGCGCCTCCTTTGGATGACAATGATAAAGCGTTTTTGTATTGGTGATTATGCGTAACATAGGGAGATGGCACTAAAATACTTACGACTCCTAAAGCGGTAATTTCCGAAATGGTACTAGCGCCCGCCCGAGAAACAATCAAATCGCACACTTGTAACATTTCTGGCATATCGTTTAAGAAGGGGACGATTTTCACGTTTTGAGGAACTTGGATTTTTTGATAAGCGTCGTAATAATCTTTTCCCGTAACCAAAAGAACTTCATAGGGTTTCTTAAAAAAAGAGGGAATCATCTGTTGCAAACGATTGGTAATCGTCTGAGAACCTAAGGATCCCATCACGATCATTACCATTTTTTTCTCTTTCGTCAGGCCATATTTTTCTTTGCGACCGGGGTGTACCGTATAAACTTCTTCACTACGAGGATTTCCTGTAACATAAACCTTTCCCTTTGGAAAGAATGATGCCGTATCCGGAAGAGATACGCCGATGATGTCCGCATAGTGTGCTAATATTTTGTTCGATAACCCAGGGATGGCATTCTGTTCGTGAATGAAAGTCTTATATCCCAATTTTTTAGCCGCATATATGACAGGTAAGGTAATATAGCCTCCGATTCCTAAGACAATATCAGGATGAAACTTGTTGATTTCTTCTTTGGCACGTTTGACACTTTGCCAAAGACAAGCCAACACTCTTCCGTTTTTCCAGATTTGTTTTCGGTTTAAACCCTGCATGGGAATTCCAACATAAGGAATATTTTCTTTGGGAATGATATCTTTTTCCATCCGGTCGCAGGTTCCAATATATAAAAATTCACTGTTGGGCTCCATTTCTTTGATTTTATGAATGATTGCTAGAGCCGGATAGATATGTCCTCCTGTCCCTCCAGCGGATACCACTACTCTCATATTCTCACATCCTACATCCATTATAGCATAAAATATTGCTATCATCTAATGTATTGTATTCGATTTTCCCATTCGAGTTCTAAAATTTCCATACCAAAACTTTACGACTTCTTGTAATGGTTCTAAATCCTTGAAATCATCAGAAATCGCAAAACCGATTTTTTGAAATGTTTCTTGATAAGATAGTAGCATCTGCCACAAAAATGTATGCTGATATTTTTTTTGATAAACCACAAACAAAGTTTGATTTTCTTCTAAGATATTGATAATGTCGGGAAGATAATAAATAAAATCAAAATAATGTTTTTGCCACTCTTTTTTACTAGAAATGGATGATAACGATTGAAAAAAAGTACCTAGGCGTTTTCTTTTATCACTGATGGCAAATAAAAACCGTGATTTTTCAAACGTTAAAAATTCTATATAAAGAGAAATAGTGGTATAAATCCATGGTTTTTCTTCAGCAACTGTCATTCGATACTGATGAAGCATGGGATATTTTTCGATCAATTCTAGATGACAAAATTCATGATACAAGACTTGTCGTAACATGAGAAAAAATTGATGTGGGTAAAGTTTTTCTACCGTCCGATAAAAAATATAGATGGTATGATCCGCAATGGTGGTCATCCCAAGGCTTGGGAAATCGTATTCTACGAAATGAATCGATGGAAGTTCTTTGATTTGTAAAAATGATTGTATTAAGGTAACATCACGATCTAACATGGGTGCCAGTTTTTTTTGGATACGGGCATCCATATTCCCATAATCAACAACTAATTTTTGATAATTCACAATGATTTCTTTTCTAGGGCGTAATGTATTGTTACCCTAAAATCCTCCTTTCTGTTCCCTTTTTGCCGATAAAATTTTCTTCTTTTTTTCTTGGCACTCAAGGTATGAGTTTGGCGTCATTTCATAGAGGTATCGTATGATAAGTTCTGGTTTTTGTCAAGCGGCAATGTTTGCATCTTAATATTTCAATTGCTGTAACTTTTTCTCTAACTGGGTAATTTTTTGATTGAGATTTTCTTTGGTTGCTTCTTCCAAATGGTACCATCCATGGTCATACATACAGTCAATAATTTGTCTCGTTGCTTCTTTACTATCTTCAAAAAGATCGAAAAATTCGTTATACCTGATATCATTACTGGCATCACTCATGGCCAAGGAATAATAATTAGACATGTTTTTCTCTAAACTGAGTACCGAATACAAATAGTCTTCTGCACTCATTTTGTAACTATCTTGCACGATTTCCGATGATGTGGGTTCCTTTTTTTTATTCTTCATAGGGATTTCCTCCTTGTAAAATAATGAGTAAATTTCGACAATGATTGGCATGCATTTGGGAAAGGTTCAACATCAATTCTTGTATTTTTTCGTCGGGGGTTAATTTGGCAAAATGACATAATTCTTTACTCGCTACTAAGTTCCAATCAAATAAATCAGAAATATAAGATAAATCTTTGGTAGAGATGATATTTGGTATTTTTGACATGATATCTCCTTTCATTTTTCTATTTCTATCTTGGGAGAAATCATTTGGTTTCATACAAAAAGAAGTCAATTTTTCTTCTGCTGCGACTTCTCTTTCGAATATGTTCTTATTTTTTCTGCTTGTTTGCCAAGATTGTTGATGGCCTTTTTTAGGGTATCAATAATCGCATCTCCATAATTGGAATGCACGGTTGGGAAAGCATTTAGCAATCGTTTTAAGAAAACTGGATTTTTGCCTAATTCTTGTCTTACTAGTTTTTTCATCTCTTCGCTCTGATCTTTCAGAATTCGTGTTTGTCGTTTTAATTTCGACATTACCGAAAATGAAATGATACAATCGATGAGAAAAATGAGAAATAAAATACTAGCTAAAAATTTCAACCAAAACGGGGAAATGTATGACAGTAAATGACTGTACCACGGGTTGATAATATAGACGCATAACATACCGGCAAGGCCAAAGAGAATACTGTTTTTTAAGCAGATTCTTCCTTCGACATTGAACGGTTCTTTCGAATAGTCCCACCATCTGGCATTAAAAAGTTTTTCCATGATATAACTTGTCACGTACTCTAGAACGCTGGCGCCGACGACGGCAAATAAAAATAATACAAGAGGATCTTTATCATACCTTTGTAAAACAAAAATGGCCGCTAACCCGCCCACACCATAAATGGGACAATAAGGACCGATTAAAAAGCCACGGTTTAAACTGAACTTTTTCCGGATAATACTACAGATGAATACTTCCCATAGCCAACCGATGATTGCATAAGTTAAAAAGATCAAAAAGTAGTAACAGAACCAATAAAACATAATGCCTCCCTTCTAACCGATCAAGCTGGCCAATAACATGATAATGACGCCACATACAAGTCCTGAAACGGTAATTGATTTATGTTCCGTGTGGACGATTTTAGGTAGTAATTCCACTAGAATGATGAATAGTAACATACCGATGGTAATTGATAATGTTACCGCCTCGAACATCACAGGAATACTTTCTAGTTGTAATAAAGATAATCCTAGTCCGCCGCCAAAGGTCGATAAGGATATGAGAAAAATCAGGAAAAGTGTTTTTCCTTTGTTAAGGCTTGCTTGATAGAACATCGATGCCAACACCATTCCTAAAGGCAGATTATGAAGTCCAACACCTAAAGTTGCGATCCATCCTAGTTGCATATTTTCACGGGCAAGCAAATAGATAGCTGCACCTTCGATCATGTTATGTAGAATGAGAGCAATGGCCGATATGACACCAATATGACGTAAATTTTTGGCATCATCCTGATGTGTCGATAAATCATCTTCATGGTCGGGAATCCATTGATCTAGACCGAATAATAGTAAGAATCCCAAGAAAATAAAAGCCAGTTGCGTAATCACAGGGAATGATGGAAAAGACGTCTTTACGGCTTCATATGATTCTAGCCACAAATCCGTTAAAATCATCATAGCCATGACGCTCGCCGCAAAAGAAATAGAAAAAGTGACAAACTTCTCATTGTTTTTGGTAAAAAAGATAATGATAGCACCAACGACCATAAATAGACTGAGCAATAAAGTAATCCATAAAGCAGACATGCTTTTTCCCCCTATCTTAATAGTGTCCAAAGAATCACAATGACTCCTAATACGATACGATACCACATAAATACTTGAAAGTCATGTTTTTTTAAATATTTTAGTAAAAAAGAGATACAAAGGAGTCCAGCAATGAAGGAAGTTAGAATTCCTATCATAAAGGGAGCTAGGTTGGCTAAAATGAGTTGGATGGTATTGCCATCTAGTAGTTGTAATACGACAGCGCCTAAAACAACGGGTGCCGATAAGTAAAAAGAAAATTTGGCGGCATCTTCTCGCTTTAATTGTAATAATCTACCAGTGGCAATGGTCGTACCACTTCTAGAAAAACCGGGAATTAAGGCAAACACTTGACTGCAACCAATCAAAAAAGCATCTTTGAAAGACATGTCTTGGGTTGTTTTTTGTTGTTTGTTTTTTTTATCCATGATATAGATGATGATACCCATACCAATTAACGCCAGGGCAATCAAATAAAAATTATGGCGAAAGAATTCTTCGATGGTGCTTTCGAACAATACACCAGCGATGGCCGCCGGAATGGTTGCTACTACCAAATACCATAACATTTTCCCTTCTTTATCTTTGGGGCCTTTGGTCATTCCTTTGATAAACATCGTCCAAAAATCCTTGAAAAAATAAAGGATAATGGCTAACAATGTTCCAAAATGAAGGGCAATATCAAAACT
>CANTWQ010000076.1 GCA_947853365.1 uncultured Bacilli bacterium | reverse complement strand
AAAAAAATAGAAGCCTTGTGCTTCTATTCGTCATCATCATCACTATCAAAGAAATCATCGAAGAAATTATCATCATCGGGATCTTCTTCTAAAATTACATCTTCGTGAATGATTGGTTTTTCTACTTTTGGTGCAGGTTTGATTTCTTCTACGGCTGGTTTCGGTGTTGGCGTTGGAATTGGATTTTGCTGTGGTAATGGTTGTTCCACCACTTTTGGCTGTTCTACTTGGATGGTTGCATCTTTTGTTTGTGGTTTTTTCTCTTCTACCACTGATGTTGGTTTTGGCGCTTGTTTTTGTTCTTCTTCCATCCGTTTTTCTTCTTCTTCCAAAGCCTTAATTCTTGCATCAATTTTCTTTACCAAATCATCCATATTAAATGGACTTGCTGGTTTTGGTGCAGGATTTTCTACGGGAGTTGGTCGCGGGGTTGGCCGAGGTACTCCGGCATTATCGAAGATATTACCGAGTGGAGCTGCTGTTTGTGGCATCTGCGGTTGCATATTTCCCATCATTGGCATACCTCCCGGTACACCGGTAGTGCCTGTACTTCCCGCTTGATTCATCATTTCCATGAGTTTTTTGCGTTTTTGTTCTTTGACAAATTCACGAACATCAAACACATGCACTGGTTCTTTTTCTCGTTCTGGATAAGTTGCTTTGGGATATTTTTTACCCCAATCAATCTTCCAGTCTGGTGTAAATTTGGTTCGGAATGGTTGCATCCGAAGTCGTAAAATAATGACTTCATTTTCTTTCATTCGTTGTAAATCACTGACGGTAACCAAAGGGGTAGACGCGGTTTTATCGTCTTTTTTCGACTTCACTTCGCCACACATCTTACTGATTTCTTCCAACGCTTTTAATTCAGTCGTAATCAAATAGATAATATTACCACAGTTACCACGTAGCGTCTCGGCATTTTCTTTGCCATATACTTCATCTAATTGGGCAAAGTTCTGAATAATCATCGTAAAACGAATGCGTCTTGAACGGGCGGCCGTAATCATGGTTGTAACATCTTTTAACGGTGGCATGTTGGCAAACTCATCCAACAAAAAATTCGTTCGAACAGGAAGTTCTCCACCGTGCCTTTGAGCTACACCAATTAACGTTTCATAAATTTGTTTTAGGAGAATCGTTACCAACGAATGATACGTTTTCTTTTCATCTTGCACAACGATAAACAGAGCCGTTGGCTTTTCGCCAATCGATGCGAGATCGATATCACTATGGGATAACATTTCACTTAAATTTTCCCGTGATGCAAACAATTTAATTTTCTGCTTAAAGACGGATAGAATACTTGCCTTTGTTTCATTTGGAGCCATAATCGTACTAGATGCGTTGATAGCGGCGGCACTGGCCGGATCTTTGGCATTAAAGTATTCTTTGATATAGGTGGATCCTCCAAACTTTTCTTCACCAACCGTCGACATGACACTAATACTGTTGATGTTGATTTCATTTTCTTTGGCATCTTCAAACAGTCCTAAAGCAAGACCTGAAAAATAATCGGCAGACGTTTTTTCCCAGAATGGATCGGCATTTTTATTGCTTTCATCATACAAAATGTTTAAAGCAAGGTCATCTAACAACTCAATGGCTTTGTCTTGATTACCTGATTTATACATTTCATATGGCAAAGACATTGGATTCCATGAACTACCATTTTGTGGATCACGAAAGTTTAAAAGAAGAATTTGATATCCTTTTTCACGTAACATTTCAGATGTTTTTTCATAAATTTCACCTTTCGGATCGGTAATGACCATCGATTCTTTGTGTTTGGCTAAAATTTTAACGGTCGGTAAGACAATACTTTGTGTTTTACCAGAACCAGTAGCACCGATGACTAGCGTATGATATTCGCCGTTATCAACCCATACGTCATTTCCCTTATATAAAATAGGAACACCAGCAGCATTTAAGTCTTTGTCTTGTAAATTGATATGGGCAATACCTTTGGCCGCTTTCATTTCTTTTTCTTTGGCCCAGCGACTATATCCTTTCGTTGATTTTTCGGTCGAAAAACCGATTCCTTTTTCTCTTTCGAAAAAGTAAGATTTGACACTCATGAAAAGAGCTGCTAAAGCAACAAGGTAGAATACTAATGTGGTTACAATCTTATCAGGAGCAAAGGCAGGAAGAGGATTTAGCCCATAAAACTCCCCGTTGATGGCTAAATTTGGAATATTTAAAATACCTAAAGCAACGATATACAATAAGAATATGGCAAAGATCACAAAGATCAATACATCTTGCGCATCTGCTTTAAATTTTAGTTTCATAAATCCACCTCTTATTCACATTGATTTACATTTTCATAAGTACCATTGTTCCATGAATATATTAAATGACAGTCCCCTTGATTTCCATATGGAATAAATCTCTTAACTATTATATCATAATTATTAGAATTGTCTATTCTTATTATATTAGATAACAGATATCCATAGCCAAGATTGTATTCATCTCTCTTTCTAACAATCTCTTTGATTATTTGCGTATCCCCATTCTCATCATGTAATAAGAGCAATTGAAATACATTCTCTGTTTCTGAATAATACTCACTATAAATAGTTGCAATATTATATAAGGTTTCATTGATATGATCATTATCAAAATCAAAAATTATTTTTTCCGCAATCGATAATTGTTCCAAATAATCTATATGGAGATTGTCATTGTTTAAAATTTGATTGATATATTCTATATCTTCTTCTGTGATATCTTCCAATGTATAATTTACCACTTCCAGATTCGTTTGATCTGTTACGGCTAAAATATCACCACCAAAATTAGTTCTTCGATTGTTTTGATCATAGAATTGCCATGTATCTTTTACTAATTCTAGTGTATAATCTCCTGCGTATTGATTATTTACATAAACATTAAAAGTTCTTTGTTTCAACACCTCATCAAAATTCACAATTGGTTCCCAAGTGTTATTGTGCCATGACAATGCCGTATCATAGCCGAGCAACAGATGGTTATAAGTTTTCACTTTATAATTTTCTTCTAATGAATCCCTAGTTAAGAAGAACAATAAGGCAAAATATGCAAGGATGGCAATTACAATAATAATGATAATTTTTTTATTTTTCATGATTGCCTCCTATTCTACTCTAAATATACGATAACCGTAAATACCACTGTATTTTGAATATAAGTCCGTTGCATCCGATGCTGGGTCATTCATCAAAACAGTATTTCCTTCCATTCCAGAAATGGCAACAAAGTGTGTTGCTGGTTTTTGTTTTACTTGGACAATAATGTAATATCCCTGATTCAAAAGTTGACGAATCTCTTCTCTACTAACATAACTGTCACTTCGACCAGAAAAAACAAATCCCGGGGCAATAGACGAAACATCCCAACTTTTAATTTCACCATTTGGAGCAATTAAGCCATTGTCTTTCATTGCTTGAATAAACGTTCCAGGATTAAAATTAGGAATATTGACTGGCACACCACTTCTAGCAATTTGAATGGCTAATGATGTTAGAGCACAACCAATATAACAGACGTTTGAAGAATATCCCAAAGGATCATCACTCCATTCCTCATTACATTGTTTCCAATTCGCAAAATCACCATCCGCTCCATAAAAACTCTGATTATCTACCACGGCATCATATAAATCATAAATTTCATTTACAATTTCATGTACTCGTTCTTCGTCGATTTCTCCTCTACTATTTTTCACAGCAGATGCATAATATTGAGAAATGAAACTATCATCAGATTCAATTCCTAAAAATCCTTTGTATTTTGTCATCAGTTTATAATAATAAACGCCTTCACGTTGATCATCAACTATATAGCGACTTGTATAAGATGGCAACTCGGAACATCCAGTATATGATGTGGTTACACCATTCTGAGTAGTCGAACCTTGATGATAGGGACTTCCACATACAAAAGAAATATTGTTCATCGATCCAAAATTTCCATCGACAATTCCTTTATCAGACCAAATAGAATATTTTTGATTATATAGATTTTGAAATAGTTGTTGTTGCCGAAGGCAATTAGCGGATGTTTCATCATTTTCACAAGCGCTTTCCGCTCGATTATAGGCTGTCATCAATTGTTGCTTTTCAAATGAATTGGTGTATTGCGTAATATATTTATCGGTTACATCCTCATATGGACAACTATCCGGGTCACTTATATCTCCTTGATAAGCATAAATATTTGTAATTTGTTTACTGCTGCCCCCCACACGATTCCAAGCCGTTTCTTCGGCTAATTCCTGAGCAGTTTCAGGAATTGTAGTAGTAGAATTAGAGGCGCCACATTCATTGGTTTCTTCTACTTTAATAATCATGTAATTCGCAAGCGTTTTGATATGACTTCT
>CANTWQ010000075.1 GCA_947853365.1 uncultured Bacilli bacterium | reverse complement strand
ATCAAAAAAGATCATATCATTATTTTCTCTACCCATATCATGGAATTGGCTCTCGATTTATGCGATGAAATTGTTATCTTGAATAAGGGAGTATTAGAAAGAATCGACAAAGAAAATCTTGACCAAAAACATTTCAAAAATAAAATAATTGAAGCATTAAAGGAGGAAAATTGAAATGCTCCATGATTTCTTTCTATCCTTTCGCTTAAGAAACACCTATCGTGTGAATGCAATCATTTATTCTCTGAAACAATTGCCTTTGCTAGGAAAACATTTACCTGTATCTTTGTATCGGAGTAAAGCGTTAAAAATATTAGGAAATATCATTAGTGCTATAATGGAAATCATTGGTATCTTTATTGGAAAGTTCTTATATATTGCTTTGATGATTGTTGCTATCATGGAAATGTATGAAACCAGTAGTGGTAATACCTTTCTTCATATATTTACTTTTCTTACTTTGGCTGGAGCACTGATGAATACCTATTTATTCAATCCAACCAAAGATAAATATTATGCTTTGGAATTGATGAAGATGGATGCCAAAAATTACACTCTTGCGAATTACTACTACGCATTATGCAAAGTATTCATAGGTTTTTTACCTTTTACAATTCTTTATGGACAGATGGTAGGTCTTCCGTTATGGCTTTGTTTTTTATTACCAGTATTTGTCGTTTTTGTAAAAGCAATCGCTGCCCAAGGGTATCTTAGAGATTTTAAAAAAACGAAAATAGCGCGAAACGAAAATCTTCCTACCAAAATCGTTTGGGTAGAAATGATCTTCTTTGTTCTACTGGCTTATGGACTTCCTTTGCTAAACATAGAACTTAATATTGCTTTCTTTTTATTTTTCTTTTCCATCAGTGCATTTGCAGGTATCTATAGTTTGATTTCGATTGCACATTTTCAAGAATATCGCAAAGTATATCATCAGTTATTGACAAAAGATATGAATTATATCGATCCTACGGCCAATGCCACCAATACGGTTCGTGAATCGGTCATGAAACAGATTGCCTATGATGATAAAATAACGAGTAATAAGCATGGATATGGTTATTTTCACGAATTGTTTGTCAAACGTCATCGTAAAATTTTAACAACTGCCGTGAAAAAGCAGTCGATAATCATTATTTTAATATTCACCGTACTTTTGATTGCCATGTCATTACAAGGAGAATTAAAAGATACGATTCATCGTATTTTGATGACCTATTTACCATACTTTGTCTTTATTATGTATTTGTTAAATCGTGGATCTACCTTAACACAAGCGATGTTTATGAACTGTGATCATGCAATGTTGACCTATCGCATTTATCGAACGCCCAAAGTAATTCTAGGTATTTTTCGTGAACGATTGAAAACATTGATTTCTATCAATCTGATTCCTGCGTTTTTGATTGCTACTGGATTAGTTTTGCTGTTTGGCTTCAGTGGGGGAGGACCGATAGAAAATTACCTCATCCTATTTACTTCGATTTTAGCAATGAGTATTTTCTTTTCCGTCCATTATTTGGTTATGTATTACTTATTACAACCATACAACATCAACACTGAAATAAAAAGTAGTACCTATAAATTAGTGCAAGGACTCACTTATTTTGTATGTTACTATATGATTCAAATAAAATTGCCAACATTTTACTTCGGACTAGCGACCATTCTATTTAGTGTGTTCTATTCCCTTGTTTCTCTGATTTTAGTGTATTGCTGTGCCCCTAAAACATTTCGCATTCGTCTATAGAAGAAGCATTCGTTTTCTTCTTTTTCTTTTGGTGTTATAATAGGAACAAGAACGGAGGATATTATGAAAAAAATTGCGATTGTCGAAGATGACCAAGAGGTTGCAAAAGAACTACAAGAGCTACTGAACCACGCTGGATATCAAGCTATCCTTTTGCAGGATTTTATAAACATTGTCGATCAAATATGTTCATCCCATGCAGATTTGATTTTATTAGATATTCAAATTCCTTATCAAAATGGTGAAATAGTGTTAAAAGAAGTACGTCAAAAGACACAAGTACCTATTATTATGGTAACTAGTAAAAATAATGAAGCAGATGAAGTGCTATCTATGACTTATGGGGCCGATGATTATATTACCAAACCTTATCATCCTGCAATCCTATTGCTACATATCGAATCCATCTTCAAACGAATGGATCATACGACGGATCAGATCACTTATCGAGATTTACAAATCAACCTCCAAAAAGGAACGATTGCAAGTGATACCAAAGAGCTGATTTTAACCAAAAACGAACTGATTTTATTCACTTGTTTGTGGAAAAACAAAAATAGAATTGTCAGTAGAGAAACATTGATGACAGATCTTTGGAATCATCACGAATATATCAGTGATAATGCACTCACCGTCAATATGAGTCGCTTAAGAAGCAAATTAAAAGAATTGGGGTATGTAGATATGATCGAAACACGTAAAAAGGAAGGGTACATTTTAAAATGAAATGGTTCAAATATATCAAAGATTATCGGTTATCACTTCTTGTATTTTTTCTTGTCCTGATACTCGTTTTGTTGTTTCTTTTGGCCTTTAAAGTAGATGTTGTCTTATCTTTTGTGATTGTTTTCTTATTTCTATTTGCCATTTGTTTTCATTTTATTTGGGATTATCGCCGTAAAAGTAAGTTTTATGATCGCCTACAACAAAATATCGATGCGCTGGATCAGAAATATTTAGCCCTAGAAACGATTGAGGTTCCAACCTTTTACGAAGGAGAACGTTTCTATGAAATGAGTTATGAAATGAATAAATCGATGATTGAAAATATCAATCAGTATCGTTTGCAAGTGATAGATTTCAAGGATTATATTGAAATGTGGATTCATGAAGTAAAAATTCCACTTTCCAGTTTGACGCTGCATATGCATAATCAAAAGACACCAATCGATGGGACCATCACAAATCAATTGCGAAGAATCGATGATTGTATTGAACAAGTACTCTATTATGTACGATGTGAAAATGCCGAAAAAGATTATCTGATTAAACCCAACAGTTTACAAGAAATGATTCATCAGGTATTAGTGAAAAATAAAGACCTCTTATTAGAAAGCAAAATCGAAGTCGAAGTAGGAGAGCTAGATAAACAAGTATTAACCGATCGAAAATGGATGGAATTTATTCTGAACCAAGTGATCAATAATAGTATCAAATATCAAAAAAAAGATGGGAAAGATAAAATTATTATCTCCGCCCGCCAAGAAAAAAAAGACGTTACCTTATCTATCGAAGATCATGGAATTGGTATTTTAGAAACAGATTTACCAAACGTCTTTCAAAAATCTTTTACCGGACAAAATGGTCGCATCCGTGCAAAGTCTACCGGCATGGGATTATATATTGCCAAAAGTCTATGTAGCAAATTGGGACATACAATTACGATTTTCTCTAAACCAGGGCAATATACAAGAGTCGAAATTACATACACGCAAGATCCTTTCTATGCAGTAGTCCGTTAACCTTACAAAACTGTAACATTTTGTAAGATAAAACCAACGACAAGACGAAAAAGTTATCGTACAATGATGGGGAAAGGAGAAAAAGAAAATGGAACCAATATTAAAAATATCCCATGTCGAAAAATATTATGGGAGTAGATCCAGCTTAACCAAAGCCATTGATGATATTTCCTTTACCGTAGATCAGGGAGAATTTGTTGCGATCATGGGAGCATCGGGAAGTGGCAAAACAACTCTTCTCAACTGTATTTCGACGATCGATAAAGTAACCAGTGGCCATATTTATGTTGCTGATATGGATATCACGAAATTAAAAAAAGAAAAATTAACTAAATTTCGTCGGGAAGAATTAGGATTTATCTTTCAAGATTTTAATCTTCTAGATACCTTAACAGCGTATGAAAATATTTCCTTGGCCCTTTCCATTCAAAATGTACCTTATAAAGAAATGGATCAAAGGATCAAAGAAATTGCTAAAAAACTAGATATTACGGATGTGTTAAAAAAATATCCGTATCAAATGTCGGGAGGGCAAAAACAAAGAGTTGCATCGGCTAGAGCTATGATTACCAATCCAAAGTTGGTATTAGCTGATGAACCAACGGGGGCCTTAGATTCTAAATCAGCCCGCATGCTTCTAGAAAGATTTGCTTATTTGAATGACGAAGCCAAGACAACGATTTTAATGGTAACACATGATGCTTTTACCGCTAGCTACGCCGATCGTGTCATTTTTATCAAAGACGGGAAGATATTTCATGAATTACGAAAAGGGAAACAAAATAGGAAAGAGTTCTTTGATGCGATTATTGACGTTGTAACATTGTTAGGTGGGGATTTGTCAGATGCTCTTTAAATTATCCGCTAAAAACATGAAAAAAAGCATCAAAGATTATGCCATCTATTTCTTTACTTTGATCTTGGGTGTTGCCATCTTTTATGTTTTTAATGCGATTGAAAGTCAAACAGTTCTCTTAAACGTAACTTCTTCAACCTACGAAATCATCGATTTGATGATCAATATGTTATCCGGAGTCAGTGTTTTTGTATCGTTTATTCTTGGCTTTCTCATCATTTATGCCAGTCGCTTTTTAATGAAACGACGAAACAAGGAATTTGCTATTTACATGTTGCTTGGAATGAGTAAGCGAAAGATCTCACTTATCCTATTGATTGAAACATTATTGATTGGTTTGGTATCATTAGGAGTAGGTTTATTATTGGGAATCGGTTTATCACAACTGATGAGCTTGCTCGTTGCCAATATGTTTGAAGCCGATATGACATCTTTTATGTTTACGTTTTCCTTATCGGCATGCTATAAAACCTTATTCTATTTTGGAATCATGTATGTGATTATCATGATCTTTCAAACCTTAAGCATCAGTCGTTATCAATTGATTGATTTACTGCAATCTCATAAAAGAAGCGAAAAAGTAAAATTAAAAAATCCGATATTATCCATTCTGGTGTTCATTATTGCTTCTTGCATGCTGGGCTATGCTTATTATCTAGTAACGATAGGAATTGATCGCTTACAATCGGTAGATCAAATATTTATTCCTATCGGTCTTGGGATTGTTGGAACTTTTCTTTTGTTCTGGTCACTTTCAGGATTGTTATTAAAAATCGTTTCTTCCATGAAAAAGATCTATTACAAAAAGTTAAATTGCTTTACGATCCGTCAAATTGGAAGTGAAATCAATACAACTGTTTTTTCAATGTCCATGATTTGTTTGATGCTTTTTGTAACCATTTGTGTCTTATCCAGTGCGCTATCTATTAAAAATTCGATGACGAGTAATATTGAAAGCCTGGCCCCTGTCGATATTGAATTTACTAAAAATTTAGATATGACCGAAACCTATCGCGAAGAAATGGGGTATACCGAAGAACAGCGGGAAGACTCTACCATTTCGATTGCGGAAACACTAGGTAACATTGGCTTTGATGCGGATCAATACTTAACAGATGTGCTAGACTTTAATGTTTATGCCACCAATGATATTTTAGTTTCGGATACTTTGGGTAGTTATTATGAAGAGGCCAAACAAAAATATCCAAGCTTAGCATTTGACTCTGCCGAAACCTTTGTAAGAGTAAGTGATTATAATAAAGTCGCCGAGCTGTATGGATTAGAGACGATTACCTTGGATGAAAACCAATATGTGGTCGTCGCTGATTTTGATCAGTGGATTCCTCTACGTGAAGAGGCCTTGCGACGTAAGACACCGATTACTTTATTAGGAAAAACTTATGTACCGAAAGAAGAAAAGGTGACGAAGGGCTTTCTTCATATATCATCTAACCATATCAACATGGGTTTCTTCGTTGTTCCAGATGATGCCGTAGAGGAAAGTATTCGCCAGCAAAATATTTTAATTGCCAACTATAAAGCAAACAGCAAAGAAGAAAAAACTAAAATTGAAAATACATTGCTTTCTTTAGATGCCAGCAAAACTGTGTTAAATGCTTCCAGTAAATTAGCAATCATCGAAGCAAGTGTCGGTTTGGGAGCCTTGGTAACGTTTATCGGTTTATATTTAGGAATTGTCTTTTTGATTTCTAGTGCTGCTATCTTGGCGTTAAAAGAATTGTCTGAAAGTAGCGATAATAAAGAACGCTTTCAAGTGTTACGGAAATTAGGAGCCGATACTAAAATGATTCATAGAGCATTATGGATGCAAATTGCAATCTTCTTTGGATTACCACTCTTGATTGCCATGATTCATTCGATCTTTGGAATTATTTTCTGTAACTACATCTTATCAACCTTTGGTAATGAGCAGTTGCTCCCATCGATTATCATGACTGCTATATTCTTGATTTTTATTTATGGAGGATATTTTTACTTAACTTATACATGCAGTAAAAATATGATCAAAGAAAGATAATGCGATTAAAAATAGAACTACTTTCGCTTCCTCAAGAATTGCTTGATAATCTGCCTATCCTGATACCTTTTCTACTTCTGTTTTTATTTTTCTTATCTTTGGCCCTTTTTAAAAAAGAAAAATAGTATATCAAAAAAGGAATTTCGAAAAACGATTTTCCTTTTTTCATAATTGCTGAAAGATTTTCCATACTAAAAATGGGTGGTAGTTATGAAAAAAAGAATATTTATTTTTCTGGCCTGTGTGGGACTTCTTTTTCTTTTCCTTGACCGAGCATCGAAAGAGGTTTTATCAACCTTTCAAGAGGAAAATGAAGAACGTTATATTTTAAATGTTGCATCCCTACACTTACGAAGTCATGAAATTATTGAGAAATTAGGCAATAGTTCTATCAGAATTTATCAAGTATATCCCGAAATCAAATTACCAATGGAAGATCGAGTCGTGGAAAGAAAGTTACAAATGTTTTATGTAACAAATTGGCAGCAGACAGAAGAAAGTATTATTTCGATATTAAAAGAATATGGATTTTATGACTTGATGGATGAAATCAATGCCAAAGGATTTCTGGTGAAGGGATTATCTTGTGATAGTACCAGAACAGACATGCAAAAATTATTGGAAACTTATCCCGAAATTTCTATCGAATATACAGATGATATGTGGCTACAATAAAAACAAGAAAAAAGAATGAAATTACATTCAAAACATGATATAATAAAATAAAAATAAAAGGAGGGAGAAAGATGCCAAAAATCGTTGACATTGATGCCTTGTTGCAACAAGAGAACACTTCATCTTCCCATATACAAGAATTATCATCACAAGAACCAGTGGATAGTCAAACAGAGAAAGAGGATGACAGTAACCATTCCGGAATAAAAATCGATGCCTTTGGTCAGAAAACGTTTAGTATTATCGAACGTTACGGAGAAAATTATTGTAAAAAAGAATACATTACCAATCCAGCCATCGGTCGTGACAAAGAAATCAAAGAATTGATTTTGGTGTTGTTGACTCCCGAAAAATCGGCCATTTTAACCGGAAAACCAGGAATTGGAAAAACAAGTATTATTGAAGGATTGGCATGGCGTATGCAACGAAACGAAGTACCAGATGCCCTAAAAGGATACGATATTATCAATATTAAAACACCATCGCTTCTTGGAAATATGCCAAACGGAGAAAGTCGTGTACAAACATTGATTGATGAGCTAAAACAGATGGAGAAAGTCATTCTTTTTATCGATGAAATTCATATGTTAATCGGTGCGACCAATGAATCATCTCTCGATTTTGCCAATATTTTTAAAGAAGGATTGGGACGAGGTAGTATCAAAGTCGTCGGAGCAACAACAACCGAAGAATATGAACGATATATTTTACGGGATAAAGCCTTCACGAGGCGGTTTCAAAAAATTGAAGTTTTAGAGCCAACACGGGAAGAAACGATTCAAATTTTGATTGGTACCCTTCCAAAGATTGAATATCAAACGGGAGTTAAGATGAAATATACACCGTTTATCCAAAGTCAAATTATGGCTTTTCTAGTGGATTTAACTAGTGAATATCGACGTGTGTATGAGATTGGATCACGTTATCCAGATATTGCACTAACATT
Source organism: uncultured Bacilli bacterium (assembly GCA_947853365.1). GTDB lineage: Bacteria > Bacillota_I > Bacilli_A > RF39 > UBA660 > Faecenecus. The sequence goes on along the minus strand of CANTWQ010000075.1, from coordinate 1,460 downwards.
ATTAAAACAGGCTTTTTCTTATGCTGTATTTGATAATCGTAAGGAAATGAATATCTTCGATGTGAAAAAAGCAGTTCGAGATACAAAGAACGTATATCCGGATGTCATTAAAAAGGAATTGGTCCGATTTGATACCGTATTTAAAGATATTGAACAAGAAGAAAGAGATGCCGGCGTCAAAGAATAGAAAACATCAAACACCAAGCGGTGTTTTTTTGTGATTTAAAATGGGTAAATGTCTATTCCGAACCAAAACAAAATCATACATTAAATTGAGGAGGAAAATATGAATCGAAATTACGAATTGTATCCCCAATTAGATACAATGGATATGAATATGGAAGAGTTTTTAAATCTCAATCAATCCATGATGCCTGGGACAAAACCATTGATGCCAAATCATGATACCTTAAATCTATTTGGACCATATCAAGGATTTATGTATGGAAATCTCTTTCGCAATCTCTATGAAGGATATCAAAATTATAAACCACGGAAAATCATTCCCCAAAATGAGCAAGAGGAGTTGTTAAACAATGTCGATCAATTGACATTTGCAGCGCATGAATTGAACTTGTTATTGGATGTTTATCCGGATAATCAAGAAGCATTACAAAAGTTTAATCAATATAGGAAGATGGCGCAACAAGCAATCGAGGCTTATGAATCAAAATTTGGCCCTTTAACTGTCATGAGTGATCATTTGAATCAGACGCCTTGGGCTTGGGAAGAAACGATGTTCCCATGGGAAAGGGGGGCAAATTAATGTTTGCATATCAAAAAAGATTACAATACCCAATCAATATTAAAAAAGCAGATTTAAGAATGGCGAAATTGTTGGTCACGCAATATGGCGGCAGCAATGGCGAACTAGCTGCAGCTCTTAGATATTTGAACCAACGTTATACCATGCCTGACAATCGTGGAAAAGCATTATTAACAGATATTGCAACAGAAGAGCTGGCTCATATTGAAATGATTTCTACGATGATTTATCAATTGATGAAAAATGCATCGATTAAAGAAATCAAAGAAGCAGGATTAGACCCACATTATGCGGAACATAAGCGAGCACTTTATCCGACGGATGCAAATGGTGTACCGTTTACAGTTGCTTATTTTGCAACGACCGGAGATCCGATTGCCGATTTACAAGAAGATATGGCCGCCGAACAAAAGGCAAGAGCAGTGTATGAAAACTTAATTGATTTGACGAATGACGAAGATGTAATTGCGCCACTACTGTGGTTGCGTCAAAGAGAAATCGTCCACTTTAATCGATTTAAAGAACTACATGATATTTATCAAGCGGAAGGAATCAAATAGATTCTTTTCTTTTTTAGAAATAAGTAAAAAATGCTTGCCAACTAGGAGAAAACTTGATAGAATAGGTATGTATTTACATGGCGGTATTGGTGAAGTGGTTAACACGCCGGATTGTGGCTCCGGTATGCGTGGGT
>CANTWQ010000074.1 GCA_947853365.1 uncultured Bacilli bacterium | reverse complement strand
ATGTTTTTTAACAAAAACCCCCTCTAAAATGTGTCCAAATTATTGACAAAGTCCCGGCGTATTTTAGGCAAAAAAATGACCTCCATCTGTTTTTTTCTTATCCCATTACACTCAAAAAGTAGATTTCTCTTCTCTTACTTTTTTATTTTCGGACAGCCTCCCCCATGTCAATGGGGCGATGGGTGTTTAATACCCCTGATATCTTACACCTATTTTCAGTTTTTATTATATCTCTTTTTCTTTGTCGAATCTACTGGTAATTTGTGGTAAATTATATTTCTCTTTTTTCTTGTTCGCTGATTTCTGTTTCGGTTGCATTTAGGGCCATTCCTAACGTAAAGATATAGGCTAGAATATAGACCCATACCATTAAAATTAAAATACTTGAAATTCCTCCATAAAATTCATTATAACTAGCAAAACGATTGGCATAGAAGGAGTAAATTTCGGTTGCAATAATCCATCCTAAGGTCGTGATAATAGCACCGGTCGTGGTATCACTTCCTTTAATTCTTTTATCTGGGGCCATCGTATATAGTAATTTAATACAGAAAAAGATTAAGAATAATGAAAGTGGATATTTTAAGATTTGATATAATTCAATGATAAGGTTCTGTAATGCTTGTGGTCTAATGAGACTGGCAATGATATCGACAATCAAGTCTCCAAAGGCTGGTACAATCAGTAGAAAGATCAATAATACCACTAAAACAATGATCATGACGAGTGCTTTTAGGCGGGTATAGAGATAGTTTTTATTTTCTACTTTATAGATGCTATTTGAAGTAATGATCATGGAATGGGTTCCATTGGAAGCCAAAAGAAATGCCGATATATAGAAAATAATTAAATTGACGGATACTTCTTTTGATTCAAAAATGGGAATTAACAAATTTACAACATCTTTGGGTAAGGCATTTCCTAATGTAATAATCAATCCATCAATGGATATGGAGAATTGACTAGCAATTGTTCCAATTAAAGCAATCAAGGGAATGATTGACATGACAAAGAAAAAGGCGAGTTGCCCTGGTAAGACTCGCATTTCTGGTAACGAGATTGTTTTCCATACTCGTTTAGCAAAATTTTTTAGTCTTTTTTTCAAGGCACTCACCTCACTATTTATAATCTTCTTTATGCGTTCGCATTTCTAATGTTGCTTCATTGATTGCATCATCGATGGTTTTAATATCATCTGTAATCATACTAAATCCAAGTGCGGCTCCAAAACCATGCGGTAATTCTTTCAGTTCTTTATTTAGTTTCTTCGTATAAGTATTTACTTGTTGTTCACTATATCCAACCAAATAAATCAAGAATTCATTTCCATCGGTTCTTATAATTTCACTGTTTTCCAGTTGGGTATTGACCAAAATTCCAGCGGCTTTGACGATTAAATCATCTCCTGCCTCATGGCCGTAATTATCATTGACATATTTTACATTATTTAAATCGACAATGACAATTGCTTGTGGATACACTTTATTATTGTCCCAAGATTCGATGTTATGATTCAAATAATTTCGATTCTTGAGTGATGTCAGGAGATCCGTATATTTTCTTCTGTCTTCTTTTTTCACTTCTTTGACATGACGTTTTTTCTTTAAGAACAAATATAATGCTAAGACAATCAACACTGGTAATAAAACAATACCAAGAATGATCAAATATAATTGTTCAAACGTCGTCCGGTCGGCAAGAGATGCATTTAGACTGTTTCTTCCCGCATTCCGATATTTATAATAAGAATTGGTTTGGATAATGTGGTTGAACAACTGATAGAATGTCGTATTGTCATTTTTTACTTGGAATGTATAATCCGTTGTCATTTCATCCATGTACAATACTTCATAATTTTGGAACCTACTATTCTTATAGTAATCATAGGTTTCTTTATCGACAATGATTAAATTATCATTTTTCGTTAAGTCATCGATTTTTTCGCATTCTTGAATGGCAACTCTACTATTATCTTTAAAATAGTAGAATAAAGCATTGTTCTTTAACATATTAGCTTTTTCGTTTTGGAGAGATTCAAATGATGTAACAACGGCATCTTGTTCTAATTTTCCCAACACTACATAACGTTCAATAAAAGGAGAATTGGTGGCTGTATAATTACTATTCGATGTACCATCATAACTAAAGTAGACATCTACTTCTCCTTGCGAAATCGCATTTTTTAATTCTTCTATGGTGTTATACTTTTGGTAATCAAATTCGATTCCTGTTAAACGGCTCATACGATCGATGTATTCTCCCGCAATACCATATACTTTTTGATCCATTGTTACTTCATATGGTGCATTCTCTACATATCCATATACATAAGTTTTGGAAATAAGATCTGCTTTGGTTTTATCATTGATTTTATTTTGCTCTACATAGTAATTTAAATAGGCTTTATTATAAGCGTTCACATAATAATTTTTCTTCCAACGATCAAAGTATTTGGTCAAAATCTCATTTAATCTCGTATCTTCATCGGTTAAGGTTAAAACGATTTTTCTCGTCATCTCAGTAAAGTTATAGTTAATGACATAATCTCCTGTAATGGATTCTTCCAAATAGACAATTTGAGGAATAATCACCATATCTAGAGCATCATTATCCAAATCGTTCATCATATCCTCGATGGTTGTATAAGTTTGATAAGTGAGATTGGTCGCTGTTTTTAAATAGTACGTAAGATCTCCGACGTCATCGACAAAGACACCGACCTTTTTATCTTTGAAATCAGATACTTTATTGACTTTCTCTCGTATTTTCGATAAGGCAATATAATGATCTTCGGCAATCAACAAGTCTTTGGCCGTAAGAGCTTCGTTATTTTTCAAAAGACGAACGCGATACCCTGTCGTGGTTGGTGCGGTCGTTTTACTGTAGGCCACTTTATTAAAACGTACGCCCGTTGCATTTTCAAAATCAGTTAAAAATTGAAATATAACACCATTTCCGTTCATTCCAAACAAAGGAACATCATTTAATACTTCGATATTCACTTGGGTTTGGGTGTTTTCCTCCAACCATCTTTTTTCACCAATCGTTAAACTTGTTTCAGCATCTTCACGATTAAAATAATAATAGACACCGATAAAAGTTAAAAGCGCAACGACAAGGGGAATGATAATAATTAGTTTCTTTTTCATATGCTTTCATTACTCCGATCTTTGGTCCATACAAAGTCTGCACTTTGTGGGTGCTTGTATCCCATGATTGGGAATGATTTTTGTTCTTTATCATTTTTTGTTATGATCATTTGAAAATCATAATACTGTTTTTGTTCCTCTGTAAATAAATTATAAGCAATTTGGCCTAATGTTTTGGCACTTTCTGGGGAAGTATCATCACTTACAGTTACTAAAATATTGATAAGTTTTCCTCGTTCATCCGTCGATGCTTCGACAACAAATGTCTGTTGCTTTAAGGCATTCACTACTTCATCATAGGTCGTTTGTGTTACCTCCACTTTACCGTCCAAACGATTTCCATAGATGGCTTTGCCGGTATTTGGAACGAGCAGTTGAAAAAGACTTGCTCCTATAATAACTAAAACAATGAAGATTACCACGATTAAAATGGTGAATTTGTTTTTCTTAAAAAAACGTTTCAATTCGATCATTTTTCCACTTCCTTTATTGTAGTTCTATTATACAATACTCTATTTTCTTTTTCAAATGATTATTTTTCAAGTTCTTCTTTTAGAAGATCATTGACTTTGGCCGGATTTGCTTTTCCTTTGCTTTCTTTCATGATTTGTCCCATCAAATATTTGAAAGCATTGCTGTGACCATTTTTATAATCTACTACACTTGTTTCGTTTTCTTGCATCACTTTTTCGATCATCTGTTTTAATGTGTCATCATCATCGATCTTGGTTATTTGATGTTTGGTGATGATTTCTTCAATAGTCAAATCCGTCTCTAATAAATCAGGTAATACTTCTTTTAAAATTTTACTTGTCCATTCTTTGGTTTCTATCTTTTTTACTACTTCGGTTAATTTTTCTGGATATAGTTTGGTATCCGTGATTTCTTTGTGTTCTTTGTTGAGATAGGCCGAAACGTCTCCGAGTAAAAGGTTACTGGCAATGACTAAATTGCAATGGTTAGATAATGTCAACATATAATCGGAAAGCGCTCTATTTTGAATCAGTTTATCTTGGTTTATTTGACTGATTCCTGCTTCTTGATATTGTTTTCTTCTTTCATTTGGTAAAACAGGGATTTCTTTTTTTGTTCGGTCAATTTCTTCCTCTGTGATATAAAGATATGGGATGTCCGGTTCTGGAAAGTAACGGTAATCATTTCCTGTTTCTTTTTTACGCATGAGAATGGTTTCCATTTTATGTTCATCAAAGCGTCTGGTTTCTTCTTCGATGAAGCCACCTTGCTCTAATACAGTCATTTGTCTTTGTGCTTCTTTTTCAATAGCCAAACCGACGTTGGAAATTGATCCGACATTTTTAATTTCCGTTCGTACACCCAAGATATCATTTTTACTAACAGATACATTGACATCGCACCGCATACTTCCTTCTTCGATCTTACAATCAGAAATATTACCATATAACAATAATTCTCTCAATTTGGTCACATATGCCATGGCTTCTTCTTTGGAATTCATGTCTGGTTCTGTTACAATTTCAATGAGCGGTACTCCTGCACGATTGAAATCTAGTAGCGAATGGTCCCCGGCATGAACACTTTTGGCTGTATCTTCCTCAATATGAATATCATGGATCCCAATGCGTTTTTCTTTTCCATCTACTTCAATTTCAACATATCCATCAACACCGATTGGAGTTCTGGCCTGAGTAATCTGATATCCTTTCGGTAAGTCAGGATAGAAATAGTTTTTACGATCAAAGTGCATCTGTTGATTGATATGACAATTTAAAATCAAAGCTGCTCGCAAGGCTAGTAGAATGGCCCCATGATTGATTGTTGGAAGTGTTCCTGGATATCCTAAATCCAAAAGTGTGATATTGCTGTTCGCAACTTCTCCATATCCATTACGACCGGTCGAAAACATTTTAGCATTGGTTTTTAATTCACAGTGTACTTCGATCCCAACAGTTGTTTTATAATTCATTTCTATCTCTCCTCCTTCCGATCCACCGTTAAATTTAAGTTTAATTCTTTCTCGATGGCCGATGCAAAACCATATATCTTTGCTTCCGCAAAAGGAGATGCAATGATATGAAGTCCAATTGGCATGTGATTGCTATCAAAACCAATCGGTAAATTCATTCCTGGAAGTCCTGCCATATTTACCGGAATGACTAAAATATCATCCAAAAATGATTTCATTGGATCATCCATACCCTCACCCAAATGATAAGCAGTGGTAGTCGTCGTCGGACCAATGATAAAGTCATAAGTTTCTAACACTTTTTCTAGTTCTCTTTTCATAGCTGATCGTACAGACAATGCTTTATCGTAATAGATTTTTGCATTTTCTCCCGATAATAAATAACTTC
>CANTWQ010000073.1 GCA_947853365.1 uncultured Bacilli bacterium | reverse complement strand
ACTTCCTTTAAATCCAAGGGCTCCACTTGATGCCCAACTGATTGCATTTCCTTCTTTATCAGAAATTGTCGTGATCGTATTGTTAAAAGTTGAATGAATATGTGCAACACCTTCAGGCACATTCTTTTTCACTTTTCTTTTTCTTGATTTGTAAGCCATAAGTCTACCTCCTTTTTATTTTATTTTTTCTTATTTGCAATGGTTTTACCTTTACCCTTACGAGTACGAGCATTTCTGTTTGTTCTCTGTCCTCTTACTGGTAAACCTTTTTTATGACGTGTTCCTTGATAAGAATTCATTTCCATTTTGGTTTTGATGTTCATCGTAATTTCACGACGAAGGTCTCCTTCTGTTTGATAATTTCCAACAGCTTCACGAATTCTAGCTAGTTCATCGTCATTTAAATCTTTGACGCGTGTTTCTGGATTTACGTTTGCTTCTTTACAAATTGTTTTTGCAAGTTGTCTTCCAATTCCAAAAATGTATGTTAGGGAAATTCCTACTTGTTTGTCATTTGGAATATCTACACCTTTAATACGTGCCATATTTTATTACACCTCCTATTATCCTTGTCTTTGTTTGTGTTTTGGATTTGAGCAAATAACCATTACTCTTCCTTTACGTTTGATTACTTTGCATTTTGCGCAAATTGGTTTTACTGATGGTTTTACTTTCATATTTATCCCTCCTACTTTCTATACGTTATACGCCCACGTGTTAAATCATAAGGCGATAATTCAATCGTTACAGTGTCACCCGGTAGAATGCGAATGTAATTCATTCGGATTTTACCAGAAACGTGAGCTTCGACGATATGTCCATTTTGTAGTTCTACTTTGAATTTTCCACCTGGAATAATTTCTAACACTTTTCCGTCGATTTCAATTGTATCAGATTTTGCCATCTTTTCACTCTCCCGTCAAAATTTGGTATCCGTCTTCTGTCACTACCACGGTGTGTTCAAAATGTGCGGATGGACTGCCATCGGCAGTTTCGATTGTCCATTCGTCATCTAAAACATAAATTTCTTTGCTTCCTAAATTTAGCATTGGCTCAACTGCAATGACCATTCCTTTTCTTAATTTTGGTCCGGTATGAGGCAAGCCATAATTTGGAACTTCTGGATCTTCATGAACACTGGTTCCAACTCCATGTCCAACCAACTCTTCCACAACGCCAAGATGATGCTGTTTTGCATAGTTTTCAATTGCGTGACCAATATCGCCAATGCGATTTCCCGGTTTGATTTGTTTTAGTCCCTCAAACAATGCTTTTTCGGTATGTTCCATAAGATATTTTTTATCATCAGAGATTTCTCCAACGGCATAGGTCCATGCTGAATCTCCATGATATCCTTTGAAACAAGCACCAATATCAATTGAGATGATATCTCCATTTTTTAATTTTGTTTTGCCAGGAATGCCATGGACTACTTGATTGTTAATACTTGTACAAATACTTCCAGGAAAGCCATCGTATCCTTTAAAAGATGGCGTTGCATTTTGTTTACGAATAAAATCCTCGGCGAGCCGATCTAATTCTTTGGTCGTGATACCTTCTTTGATAAAAGGTTTCAAATATTGATGGGTACGATAGACAATATTGCCTGCCACCCTCAACAATTCAATTTCTCGATCACTTTTCATTGTTATCAAATTTATCACTCACAATCTATGATTTTTTTCGCATAAACAAGCATTTGATCTTTTCCCGTAGTGGCATCGATCGTATATAATACACCTTTTCCCCTATAATAGTCAATGAGAGGATGTGTTTTTTCTAAATAGGTTTGATATCTAGCCTGAAATACTGCTATGCTGTCATCTTTTCTCTTAATGAGAGGCCCATGACAACGATCACAAATATTTTCTTCTTTTGGCAGCGATTCTTTCACATAGATATTGTAGATTGCGCCACAATTTTCACAAATACGACGGCCTACGGTTCTTTTTTCTAGTAAATCTTTATCTGCTTCCAATAGCAATACTTTTCCCAAAGATAGATGTAACTTTTTTAACAACGCATCATAGGCTTGGGCTTGGGCAATGTTTCTTGGAAAGCCATCTAGGATATAACCGTTCTTGCAAGAAGGAGAAGTAAGTTTTTGTTCAATCAAGCGAATGATGACATCATCACTTACAAAGGCTCCTTCATCGATCACGGATTTGATTTGTTTACCGAGAGGTGTTTCTTTTTTGATTTCCTCACGCAACAAGTCTCCTGTTGAAATATGTTCTAGATGATATTCTTCTTCCAGTAGATGAGATAGTGTCCCTTTCCCCGCGGCGGGTGGTGCTAGTAAAATGAGGGAAATCATCGTCTAGAATATCCTTTCTTATAACTTCTGGTGACGAGGCTTCCTTCTAGTTGTTTGTATGTCTCTAGGGCAACACCCACAACGATCAAAAGTCCGGTTCCACCGATGGTTACATTAGATGACAAGCTAATGTTTGGAATCATATTGATGATTGCACTAAATACAATCGGTAAGCCTGCAATAATCACTAAGAAAAGACTTCCTGCGACTGTTAAATGTGATAAAACTCCACTTACGTATTTTTCTGTATCTTTTCCAGGTCTGACACCCGGAATATATCCACCATTATTCTGTAGATTTTTCGATAATTCGTCTGGTCTCATTTGAATAAATGTATAGAAATATCCAAAGAAGAAAATAAGTAACACATAGATGAGAAATCCAACTGGTGTCGTAAATGATAAATATTGATTTACGAAATTCGTAAAATCAGCATTATTTATGAATTGTGCAATAGCAGCGGGAATTGATAAGAATGTAGAAGCAAAGATGACTGGTACCACTCCTGCTGAATTGATTTTCACTGGCATAAATGATTGATTGCCATACACACTTGTCGATTTGTTTGCATATTGTACAGGAATTTTACGATCTGCTTCTTGTACCCAGATGACACCCACAATAATAACAAAATATACAATTACAAAGAGTAGAAATAAGAAAACACCTAATACAGTATTGATACTAGAAGTTAATACCAATCCATTAAATGCTTCAATAAACATACTTGGCAAGGTAGCAATAATACCGGCCATGATGATCAAAGAAATACCATTTCCCAATCCTTTTCTTGTAATTTGATCTCCTAACCATAGTGTAAAAGCGGTACCAGCAGTTAAAATCGTCGCAACATATAGGTAATCAAAAGCCGTTGCGGTATTTCCCATGAAGGCAAATGCGAACGCAAATCCTTCGATGAATGCAAAGGCAATACCCATATATCTACTGATTTTATTGATTTTTTGTCTCCCTACTGGGCCCTGCTTGGCTAAATCACTAAAATAAGGAATAATATCCATCTGCAACAACTGCATGATAATCGTTGCCGTAATATACGGCATAACACCAAGTGCAAAGATAGAGAATTGTTTTAATGCCCCACCGCCCATGGCGTTAATCAGTTCCAAAAACCCCAAATTCCAAGTGATATCTGTTGTTCCCGGAACTTGAATATTTGTTCCGATGATAAAGACCATCAATGCTCCTAGAGTAAATAGAATACGTTTCCGTAAGTCTTTATTGGTAGGAGCGAAGACCTGTTTCAAATTATGAAACATACTAGATCACCTCAGCTTTACTACCTGACTTTTCTATTTTTTCTAGAGCACTACTTGAAAAACGTTGTGCTTGAATTGTAATCTTTTTCGTTAATTCACCGTTTCCTAATACTTTTACTCCATCCAATTGTTTTTTAATCATTCCTGTTTCTTTTAATAATTGTGGAGTAACCACGGTTCCTTCTTCAAATTTGTTTAAGTCGCCTACATTGATTGCTGCATATCTTACTTTGAATTTTGCATTTGAAAATCCTCTTTTTGGTAAACGTCTGTATAAAGGTAATTGTCCTCCTTCGAAAATTGGACTTACGCCTCCACCAGAACGTGCATTTTGTCCTTTGTGTCCTTTTCCACTCGTTTTACCTAAACCTGAGCCTGGTCCACGACCTACTCTTTTTTTGGCAAACGTTGCGCCTTCATTTTTCTTTAATTCATGTAATTTCATTATCCTAAAATCTCACTTTCTGTTTTTCCACGCAATGCTGCAACTTGCTCCACTGTTTTTGTTTGTTTTAGGGCATTGATTGTTGCAGTTGCCATATTTAATTTCGTACGAGATCCTAATGATTTAGATAAGATATCACGAACTCCGGCAAGTTCAAGGACAGCACGGACAGCTCCACCGGCAATGATTCCAGTACCTTCTGATGCTGGTTTTAACATTACTTTCGCGGCACCACTGGTTCCATAAGATTCGTGAGCGATAGTTCTACCATCTACCAAAGGTATTTTCACTAAGTTTTTGTTTGCAGCTTGAATGGCTTTTTTAATTGCATCAGGTACTTCAGCGGCTTTTCCAATACCTAATCCAACTTGACCTTTACGGTCCCCGACTACGACAGTAGCAGAGAAACGACGTTGACGTCCACCTTTGTTTACTTTAACAACTGCTTTGATTTCAACGACTGCTTCTTCTAATGTCTTCTCTTGTTTTTTCGGGTCAATGTGTTTGTTTTGCATTTTTTACCCTCCTATTAGAATTCTAATCCTTTGTCACGTGCACCAGCAGCCAAGGCTTCTACGCGACCATGATATAGGTACCCACCTCTATCAAACACTACTGTTTTGATTCCTTTGGCAAGTGCTAGTTCAGCAATTTTTTCACCAACAGTTTTAGCAGCTTCTACATTACCACCATTTGCTAACTTCAATTCTTTTGAAGACGCACTTACGAGTGTTGTTCCAGTAGTATCATCGATAATTTGGGCACTGATCTGTTTGTTCGAACGAAATACACATAATCTTGGGCATTCAGGTGTTCCAGAAATGGTTTTTCTCACACGTTCATGTCTTACTTTACGCATTTCATTCCGTGATACTTTTTTGATCATAAGTAAATTTCTCCCTTCTTACGAGTAGCTTATGCAGCTTTCTTTCCTTCTTTACGACGAACGACTTCGTCTTTGTAACGAATTCCTTTTCCTTTATAAGGTTCTGGTTTTCTCACTTTTCTAACTTCGGCTGCAAATTTTCCGACTTTTTCTTTATCGATTCCTTTGATTGTAAGTTCAGTATTACTTGGAACTTCGATTGTTAATCCTTCTGGAACATTTAGTTCAACTGGATGTGAATAACCTGCATTGATTACGATACTGTTCCCTTTTTGTTGAAAACGGTATCCAACACCGATAATTTCCAATCCTTTTTCATATCCTTTGGTTACACCAATTAACATGTTTTCAATATTAGAATTTACCGTTCCATGCATACTGCGTGTTGGAATCAAATCATTATTTCTTGTTACAAGGACTTCACCGTCTTTTACTTCTACTAAAACATCTGGATTTGTTAAAACAGTTTGTAAAGTCCCTTTTGGTCCTTTGACTGTTACTACATTTTCAGATACTTCAACAGTAACGCCCTCAGGAATTACTAGTTTTCTATTTCCAATACGGCTCATATTGACACCTCCTTATTATTTTACCAAATATAAGCAAGTACTTCTCCACCAAGGTTTTGACGTCTCGCCTCTTTATCTGTCATAATTCCACGTGATGTAGAGATAATTGCAATTCCCAAACCATTTAATACTTTTGGTACTTCATCGGCTTTTACATAGACACGTAACCCTGGTTTTGAGATACGTTTTAATCCAGTGATAACACGTTCTTTGTTAGCACCGTATTTCAATTCTACAACAATCTCTCCCTGGTTGTTATTTTCTTCTTTTTTATAATCTTTGATAAATCCTTCTTCTTTCAAAATCTTAGCAAGTTCTAGTTTCAAATTAGAAGCAGGAATTCTTACTTCCGTATAACGCATTTGATTGGCATTACGGATTCTTGTTAGCATGTCTGCAATCACATCAGTCATTTTTATATCCTCCTTCCCAAATTACCAGCTTGATTTTTTCACACCTGGTATTTGTCCTTTATGAGCTAATTCTCTAAAACAAATACGGCATAATCCAAATTTACTCATAACACCATGAGGTCTTCCACAACGTTTACAACGTGTGTACTCACGCACTTTGAATTTCTTTGGACGATTTGCTTTTACAATCATACTTTTTTTTGCCATAGTTTTCCTCCAATTACTTTCTGAAAGGCATTCCTAATGCTTTTAACAAGTCGTACGCTTCTTCATTAGAGCGAGCAGTCGTAACAAATACGATATCCATTCCACGAACTTTCATGACATTATCAAATTCAATTTCTGAGAAAATCAATTGTTCCTTAATTCCTAAAGTATAGTTTCCACGGCCATCAAAGGCTTTTGGACTTACACCACGGAAATCTCTCACACGTGGTAAGCCAATAGAGAATAACTTATCCATAAAGTTATACATATTTTCTCCACGTAATGTTACTTTACATCCAATTGGTTGATTCTCTCTTACTTTAAATCCAGCGATGGATTTTTTTGCTTTCGTAATGACTGGTTTTTGTCCTGAAATAAGTTCTAGATCTTTTACCGCACCGTCGATTAACTTAGAATTTTGGGTTGCATCTCCAACCCCCATGTTAATGACGATTTTCTCTAATTTAGGTACTTCCATCACAGTTTTATAATGATGTTTTTCTGTTAAACTTGGAATGATCTCATTTAAGTATTTTTCTTTTAGGCGGTTCATATATTACCCTCCTTCCGACTAATCAAGCACTTCGCTTGATTTTTTTGCAATTCTAACTTTTTTATTATCTTTATTTAATGTGTGTCCGATTCTAGTTGGCTTTTTCGTTTTTGGATCGATCATCATTACATTTGATGCATGAATCGGTGCTGAAACTTCTAGGATTCCTCCGGTTTCTTGCCCATTTCCTTTTTTATGTTTTTTGACGATATTAGCACCTTCAACGATTACTTTATTTTCGGCTTTTAGGATTTTTGTAATTTTTCCTTCTTTACCTTTACTAGATCCGGCGATAACTTTTACTTTATCTCCTACTTTAAAGTTCATACATATCCTCCCTTATAGCACTTCTTTTGCCAAAGATACTATTTTCATATAATCTGCATCACGAAGTTCACGTGCTACAGGTCCAAAGATACGAGTTCCAACAGGACTCTTATCATCTTTAATAATCACACAAGCGTTGTCGTCGAATTTAATATAAGAACCATCTTTTCTTCTTACACCGAATTTTGAACGAACAATAACAGCTTTGACCACTTTTCCTTTTTTGACTGTTCCATTAGGTGTGGCTTTCTTTACTGTTCCGACAACAACGTCTCCAATATTACCGGTTTTTACTTTGCTTCCACCTAGGACACGAATGACTAATAGTTCACGTGCTCCAGAGTTGTCAGCAACTTTTAAACGGCTTTCATTTTGTACCATAGTATTTCCTCCTTCACCTAATGTTATAGAACTACTGCTTCTTTTACGATTTCAGCAACATAGTATCTCTTTGTTTTCGAAATAGGTTTGGTTGCAACAATTCTTACAACATCTCCCTTTTTCGCTTTATTACTTTCATCATGAGCAGCATATTTTTTAGAATATCTTACGCGTTTTCCATATTTTGGATCTTTTTTGTAAGTTTCAACCAATACGGTAACTGTTTTGTTGTTTACATCACTTACAACTTTTCCAACAAGTCCTTTTTGTAATTTCTTTTCCATAATGCTCCTCCTTATTTATTTAACTCACGTTCGCGAAGAACTGTTTTGCATCTTGCGACCATATGTCTTAATTCTTTGATTCTTGAAGGTTTTTCCAAATTACCCGTTGCTTGTTGGAAACGCAAATTGAATAATTCTTGTTTTGATTCTTTGATTTTGTTATTGATTTCCTCAGTGGTTAGTTCTCTTATTTCTTTTACCTTCATTATTTCTCACCACTTTCCATTTCTTTTGTTACAAATTTAGTCTTAATTGGCAATTTGTGAGCAGCAAGGCGAAGTGCTTCTCTTGCTGTTGCTTCGTCAACATCACCAATTTCAAACATAAT
>CANTWQ010000072.1 GCA_947853365.1 uncultured Bacilli bacterium | reverse complement strand
AAAAAAATATTTCAAAAAAAAGAAAGATTACCTCTTTCCAAAAACCAACTATATACTCTTTTTCTTTCCTGTAATATATATTTTACCGCGGTCTGTATCTAGCTCTAACGTAATAGTATCGTCTTTTACTGTACCTTTTCCAGTAAAACCAATCGTTCCAAGTTTCAAAGGAATTTCTCCTTCCAGCTCTAATTTGTCTCCCAAGTACGTACCATAATTTAATTTTAATTCTTTTCCAAACAATGTAAGGCTACCAGAAAGTCTAGAATCGACCGTTCTTAAAGAAAGTGTTCCAAACTTTGGGAAAAATCCAAGCCCTGATATTTTTACTTTATATACACCTGCAATCATGTAATTCACCTATCAATAGAATACCAAAAGAAAAGAAAAAAGTAAAACAAATTTACTTTTCCATCATAGAATCGACATTTGGTACCTCGTCTTTTAAAATGGTAGTAACAATTTTATCTTCCTTCTCTTTTGATACGACCTTTCCCGTAATTCCACCAATTTCCTGTACCAAATCACGTAATACCTTTTCATCCTTCATATTAGAATTCTGTAATTTTGATGCCAAGGATAAAATGGTATCTTTACTGACATTTGTTTTACTTTCCACTTTTTTAAAAAAAGAATCACCAAACATGAAAAACCTCCTACATCATTCTATGTAAGAGGAAATAAAAAAGTTAATTATATTTATCATACTTAGAAATACCTAGTTTTTTTTCGTATTTCTCCCTTTTTTTACGAAATACCATACTTTGCTTTTGATACATTTCCGGCGTAATCAATTTTGCTTCTAACCTTTTATCCAACATTTCTTGGGCACGATCCAATCCCTCTAAAATTGTTTTAGGGTTTTCCTTTTTCATAAAAAACATTATTCTTCGCCTCGATTCTTAAATTGTAAAACCATCGGCGTTCCCTCAAAATCAAAATTCTCTCTCAGGCGATTTTCCAAATATCTTTCATAAGAGAAATGGACCAGGCCTTTATTGTTAACAAAAAAGGTAAATTTAGGAGGAGCGGTTCCGGTTTGTGAAGTATAATAAATTTTAAGACGATTCCCTTTATAAGTTGGAGGTAATTTCATACTATAACTATCAGCAACAACATCATTTAAAACACTCGTTTTTACTTGGCGATGACAATTGTCATAAACGTGAATGACTTCTGGCATAATCGTCGCAATTCTTTTTCTTGTTAATGCTGAAACAAAAACAATAGGTGCATAAGAAGCAAACTGAAATTCACTTCGTAACATTTTCGTATATTCGGTTGTGTTCGGATTTTCAACAGTATCCCATTTATTAACTACAATGATCAATCCTTTTCCCGCTTCAATCGCATATCCGGCAATATGCTTATCGTGTTCGATCACACCCTCTTCGGCACTAATGACAAGTAGACACACATCACTTCTGTCAATTGCCCGTAAACTACGAATCAAACTATATTTTTCAATAGGTTCATACACTTTCCCCTTTTTTCGCATTCCAGCCGTATCGATCACAACATATTCTTGCTTATGATATGTAAAAACTGTGTCAATAGAATCTCTTGTTGTCCCTGCTACATCAGAAACAATGGTCCGTTCCTCATTCAAAAGTGCATTCATCAAACTACTTTTTCCAACATTAGGACGACCAATCAAAGAAAATTTCACGCGATGATCCTCTTCCTCTTCAGACATATGTGGAAACTCAGCAACAATTGCTTCCAACAACTCATAAAAACCAATGTTTTGTTCTCCTGAAACAGGATAATAATCATCAAAACCAAGTTCATAAAAATCATATTGATGATCTTGATAATCCTTACTATCCACTTTATTGATAACCACCAATACTTTCTTTTTGGACTTTCGTAACATATCACGAACCGCATAATCATTGGCAGTTAATCCTTCTTTTCCATCGACAACAAACAAAATCAAATCAGCTTGATCAATAGCAATACTTGCTTGCATCATAATGGACTCATTGAAAGCAGCATCGTCCAAATCAATTCCACCAGTATCCACAAGCAAAAACTTCTTACCTTGATACTCACAATCACTATAAATGCGATCACGTGTCACACCAGGTGTATCTTCAATGATCGAAATTTTCTTTCCAACCAATCGATTAAAAATGGTACTTTTCCCAACGTTAGGACGCCCCACAAGCGCAACCGTAGGCTTCATCGTATCACCTCAATTCCTCCATATTATAGCAAAAAAAAAGGCTACTCGCAATCCCTTATCATAAAGAAAGCAATTGCCCATAGAATTCGATTTGTTTCACTTTTTCACCTGCCACTACCGATCCAAATTCATATAAATCATTAGGCGTATTTCCATCTAATAATCCATATCCTTTACCACAATAAATATAAAATTTTGAAAACTTTGAAAAATGAGAAAAATCATCCACTTCCAAATAGAAATGTTGGTGGAGTAATACCCGAACCTTTAAATCGATCGTAATCAAATCATAAGTATCTTCCTCATCTATTTTTTCTAGCGTAATATAAATACCAATATCCGAAGAAACATAAATCGTCATTTGATAGAAACCATAAAGATCAATAGAAAATTGTTTTCTAAGACGAATAACGACAATTTTCGCTTGTTCTGCTACCACATCTTTGTTCGAAAAATCAATGTCTCCTAGCATTTCCTTGGCCAAATAGATGCTATAGCCATTTTCTATCAACCGCATTTTCATTCTACCACCTAACATATCTTATGAAAAAGATAAATTTATGGCACGAAAAAAGCACGATCATTGCGTGCTCACTTTTTTCATTCTCTATCACCATTTGTCACTACTTAAATCGTCTCGATGGCGAGCGATTCGATTTGTTTTAAAATTTGATCTCTTCCTAACTTTGTTACACTTGAGAATAAAACAAAATCATCCCCTACGACCAAATCTAACGTATCTAAAATTTGCTTTTTATTCTTCTCGTGTTTACTTGTTCCAACTTTATCCGCTTTCATCGCAACAACCGTCACTGGAATATTATAATATTTCAAGAAATGATACATTAACACATCATCTTCTGTAGGTTTCATACGAAAATCCACAAGTAAAAATACATGTTTCAACACATTTCTATTTTCCAAATAATCTTCAATCATCTTGCCAAATTTTTCTTGCATTTTACGATTAACCGCAGCATAACCATAACCTGGTACATCAACCAAATAGAATGCTTGATTTACCAAATAAAAATTCAAAGTCTGTGTCTTTCCTGGACGTGCAGAGACACGAGCAATATTTTTACGATTGACAAGTGCATTCGTAAAACTACTCTTACCGACATTACTACGTCCAACCATTAAAAATTCTGGAAGTCCCTCGTCCGGATATTGGCTGCGACGAACAGCACTCATTGTAAGTTCTACGGAATTTATTTTCATTTTATCCCCTACCCTTCTTTATTTAGATAAATAGAACAAACATCATCTAATTCTTCAATCAATGAATCGATCTCTTCCATCGTCGTAACCCGAGCCCCGGCGGCAGCTTTATGTCCTCCACCGTGATAACGTTCCGCAATTTTATTCACTTCTGGCCCACGCGAACGAATATTGATTTTAAAGAAATCATTTTTGACATCCTGTGAAATCGTAAGCCATACCAATACTTCTTCAATATAGTTAAAATTATTTACCATATTCCCTGCCGAACCAGCATCGACACCATAATCACGAATAATATCACCCGTTAATTTGACATAACCAACACCGTGCTTCGTTACTGTTAAATGTTCTGAAATATAGCCTTGCAACCGAACTTCAGAAAGTGGTCGCATATATAATGTCTGGTAGATTGCTTCAATATCTAATGGATACCTATCTAATAATTTTGATACCAAAAGAAACGTTTTTGCTGTCGAATTACGAAACGCAAAACGATTGGTATCCGAAACCAGCCCCAAGAAAAGTTTTCGAGCAATTTCTTCATTCATTGGCAATTTCATTTGAAACATCAATTCCAAAATCATTTGGCAAGTACTTGAACTCGTTTCATCGATCCACTCAATGCCTCCAAAATCATCGACAAATGGATGATGATCAATTTTTATCACATCTGCATAATCACTAGGTTTCGCCGAATCAATTCTTCGTAAATCAGGAGTATCTAGTACAATCAACAAACGATTGTGATTTTCACCTTCTAATTTGTCTAACTTTCCAATATAATGAAATTTACTACTGCCATTGCCAATGGCATAGACCTTCTTTTTAGGGTTTAAAAGCAAGATTGCTTCTTTTAAAGCAAGCTGTGATGAAAGCGCATCAGGATCAACACCAATGTGTCTGGCAATCACAATTTCATCATAACGTTTCATCAAACGCACTATTTTTGTAAACATAATCATCATCCTATCTAATCAGTGATAAGGTGTCTTCGGCAATCATCAACTCTTCATCCGTTGGTACTACATAAACTTGAATTTTGGAATCATCCGTACTGATTTTCGCAAGAACACCAACGGCCTCTTTGTTTTTGAGAGGATCAAATTTAACTCCAAGTGGTGCTAATTTTTCTAGCACTTTAGCTCTAGTTGGAGCAGAATTTTCACCAACACCAGCCGTAAAACAAATTACATCACATCCACCTAAACGCACATAATATTGACTTACATAATTTACAATCGTTTGGGTATATTTTTCAAAAGCACGAAGACAGTTTTCTTTGTGTTCCGCCATACCATCAATAATATCACGCATATCACTGGAATATTGACTCAATCCCAAAAGACCAGATTTTTTATTTAAGGCATCGATGACTTCTTGTGCTGTAATTTCACATTTATCCATCACATAAGGAATCATCGAAGAATCGATATCGCCAGAACGCGTTCCCATCATAATACCTGCAAGTGGGGTAAAGCCCATCGACGTATCGACACATTTTCCATCGCGAATCGCTGTAATACTACCACCATTTCCAATATGACATGAAATTAAACGTAAGTCTTCCCGGCCCAATACTTCACTGATTTTTCTTGCAATATACCGATGTGAAGTCCCATGAGCTCCATATTTTCGAACCCCATATTTTTGATACCACTCATAAGGAACTGGATATAAATAGCTTACTTCATCCATCGTTTGATGAAAAGCCGTATCAAATACTGCCACCATCGGCGTATCTGGAAGTACTCGTTGGAAAGCAACAATGGCTTTGACATGGGCCGGATTATGCAAAGGAGCAAAATCTTTTAAAGCAATTAAATCTTGAATGACTTGATCATCAATTAACACCGATTTTGTATATTTTTCTCCACCAGATACAATTCTGTGTCCAACTCCTTCAATTTCTGAAAAAGAACGAACAACACCAAGAGCCAACAACTTATCAAGCAAGATTTCAACTGCCTTTTCATGATCTTCTAAATCCACTTCTTGTGTGATTTTTTCTCCTTGATATTTTAACGTATACTTACTTCCCATAATACCAATTCGTTCAAACACACCAGAGATAATCACCTCTTTGGTATTCATTTCAAACAACGTAAATTTAAGCGAACTACTGCCCGCATTAACTGACATAATTTTCATTTTTCTTCCTCTTTCTAACTATTCGATACTATTTTATCATAAATTTACCTTTTACGAAAGCAAAAGAAAAAAGCACTGCTTCTTTTCATTATCAAGAAGCATCATGCTTATTTCATTTTCTCTTTCACGAATCATTTTGTCTACAAGCAATTTTTTAATCATACGATATTGAAAGACAACCCTAGAGTATTTTCTATCATGCAGCGAATTTGTTCCATATCAATTCTCTTTCCTACGATGGTATCAAGCGTTCTTTCAATCGAGATGATCAAGATGAGCAATATCATGATAAAAAATCCTCTTACCACCTATTTTATATACAGGAGCAACATTATAAGATATATTTTAAACTCTGATGATTGCAACGTTTCTGCTCATTTCTCAATGGACTATTCTTTTGTTACCAATTGATAGGTATCTCTTGCAATCATCAATTCTTCATCTGTTGCAACAACATAGACTGGAATCGTTGATTCCGGAAGTGTAATCACACCTTCCCTACCTTTACGTACCAGTGTTTCATCATTCTTTTCTTCATCTAGTAAAACACCAAGCGGCTTTAATTTATGTATAACCTCACGACGAATGATATTATCATTCTCACCACCACCCGCTGTAAAGCAAATAGCATCCACTTTTCCGTCTAACTTCATATAGTATTTTGCAATATACTCCATAATCCGCGTCGTATACATGTCAAACGCTAACACCGCTTTCGATTCTTTGGCTTCAAACGCACGATCCAAATCACGTAGATCATTCATACCAGCAATTCCTTCCAAACCAGCTTCGAAATTTAATATGCGATCAATATCAGCAATGTTCATACCCGTTTTTTTCATCACATAACTAATCATACTATAGTCGATATCCCCAGAACGAGTTCCCATCATAATACCAGCATTGGGTGTAAAGCCCATCGACGTATCAATACATTTACTATCACGAACCGCAGTAATACTTGCACCATTTCCAATATGACAAATAATGAGGTTTACTTTTTCTTTTCCTAATTCTTCCTTCATTTTTTCGGTTACATAATGATGACTCAACCCGTGAAAGCCATATTTTCGAACATCGTATTTGGTATACCATTCATATGGAACAGAATAAAGATAAGTCGCTTCATCCATCGTTTGATGAAAAGCCGTATCAAAACAAACTACCATCAAACTATCCGGCATATGTTCTTGAAATGCTCTAATTCCCATCAAATGAGCCGGATTGTGAAGTGGTGCCAAATCACAAATATCCTCTAATTCTTGAACAACCCGTGGAGTAACAGGAACACTTTTCGAATATTTATTTCCTCCATGGACAATTCGATGTCCCACTGCTTTAATATCATCCAACGTTTCAATCAATCCATACTTTAATAATTCTTCGATCAACAAAGACACTGCTTCGCCATGATCTTTTAAAGGAACCTCTTCCTGATGTTTTTCTTCCCCAATACGAATACTATACCCACTTCCAGGATAACCAATTCTCTCAAACATTCCTTTCATCAAAACTTTCTCTTCTGGCATCTCATAAAGACGAAACTTTAAAGAAGAACTGCCTGCATTCACCGCTAAAATTTTCATATTCTCTCTCCTTTTATCCCTATTATACAATGATTTTATCAATTTTCAAAATAAAACCATAGATAAATTTCAAAGACGAGCATAAAATCATATTTCATGCAATTTGGTGTTGAACTTCAAAAATATATGAAATGATAGATCTATTCCATTCTTACTACAAAATGTGATATCAACCGCCATCCATCACATCAAAGACGATAGGAGTTTCCTATCGTCTAAGTTACAGATTAGAAAATAAAATGATTTTCCTTATTTGTTCATATAACTTCCACTCAATTGGTTCATTCCGTTTTGAACTAAACGTCTAGTAATTTCACCACCAACTGATCCATTGGCACGAGAAG
>CANTWQ010000071.1 GCA_947853365.1 uncultured Bacilli bacterium | reverse complement strand
GTATAGGTCATATTGATTCCTAATTCTCGTAAACGAGTGATTTCTTCCTTATTTTCTTGTTTGGCAAAATACTCTGTAACACATTTGGCGATTGTTGGACCAATATCCATAATACTCTTTAATTCCTCTTCGCTTGCTTGCATGAGAGCATCTAAAGTTTTATATTTCATGGCTAGAATACGGGCTGTCTTCTCTCCAACATTGGGAATACCAAAACCAAATAACAACCGTTCTAAAGAATTGTTTTTACTATTTTCAATGGCTTGTAATAGATTATCAATACTTTTATTTCCGTATCCTTCGATTTCTGTCAAAGCATCGCGATGTTCTCCCAAATGATAAAGATCTGAAAACTTTTTAATATATCCTAGATTAAAGAAATCTTCAATCACTCGATCACCAAAGCCATCAATATTCATCGCATGGCGAGATACAAAATGAATCAATCCTTCAATATGTCTTGCAGGACAATTGGGATTCATACAATAGTAGTCGACTTGCCCTTCTTTCTTGTATAGAAAGTCACCACAAATGGGACAATTATGAATCATTTGAAATTCTTTTTCTTGGCCAGTCCTTCTTTCTTTTTTTGCTTCGACAACTTCAGGAATGACATCTCCAGCTTTTCGAATCGATACAATATCACCTATTCTTAAGTCTTTAGCCAATACATAATCCTCATTATGAAGCGTTGCTCTAGAAATCGTACTGCCCGCGACTAAGACAGGTTCTAATACAGCGTTTGGAGTAATTTGTCCCGTTCTACCAACGGTAAATATAATATCTTTTAATTTGGTTAAAACTTCTTCTGCCGGAAATTTATAAGCGGTAGCCCACTTTGGATGATGTGCAGTAAAACCTAATTGTTTCTGTTCACGAATGTTATTTACTTTAATGACAATCCCATCAATATCATAAGGTAATTCTTTGCGATGCTTCGTATAGTAATTCACAAATTCTAAAATACCGTTGATATCATCGACCAAGCGATTGGCTGGATTCACTTTAAAGCCTAGTTTTTTCATGAATTCCAAAGCTTCGTAATGTGTCTCTATGCCATAATCTTCTGGATTTGGTAAATGATAAATCCACGAATCCAAATTTCTACTCGCTGCAATTTTAGAATCTAATTGGCGAATGGATCCTGCCGCAGCATTTCTGGCATTTTGTAATAGTGGTTCGTTATTCTCTTTTCGAATTCGATTGATATTTTCTAGTGTCTTTTTACTCATGTAGATTTCTCCGCGCACTTCGATATCGATTTTTTCCTTCAAAGATAAAGGAATGGTTTTAATGGTTTTTACATTATGAGTAATATCTTCCCCGACCGTTCCATCTCCGCGTGTTGCACCACTTACCAATTTTCCATCTTTATATTTTAAAGAGACCGAAAGACCATCGATTTTTAATTCACAAACGTATTGTGGATGTATTCCTTCTTTTTGAATTCGTTCATCGAAGGCTAAAATTTCTTCTTCATTAAACACATTCGATAGAGATAGCATGGGGATTTCATGTCTGACTTTTTGAAAAGTGTCAATGACTTGTCCGCCCACTCTTTGGGTTGGAGAATCCTCTCTCGTCCATTCTGGGTGTGCTTCCTCAATCGTAATGAGTTCTCGTAAATACTTATCAAATTCTTGATCGGTAATGGTTGGTTGGTCTAATACATGATAATTATAGTTTGCTTCATTTAATATTTGTATCAGTTCTTCCATACGTTCTTTTGTCATAGATTCCCTTACCCTCTTTCCTTTTTTATTATACCAAATTTTTTGCAACAAAAGAAAAAAATGATACCATTTTGTACCAATTTTTATTTCCTATTTATCGATCCAATCGTTCAATCGCGTAAAAGTAATAATTACCATTTCCATCGTTTTTGAAAATACGTCTGTAATTGGCATCGATCGTTTCATCTCGACCCACTGGATTGTTTTTTTCATAATCAGTATCATAGCGAATTTGATCTTCGTAACCAATGAATTTTACGGCGTTATCAATGACAATTTCCTCATTTGTTTTCGTAGCACGGGTAATGGTTATATTGGCATCTGGTTGATAGGAACTGCCACAAGTGCTACTGATATAAACACTCCATCTTCCAATATCGTTGTGCAAGTAAATATTTGATTTGCAAGTGGAAAAGCCACCTCTCCAAAAATACTCTCCCATATCTGTTTTACACGTGATCCACTCCAATAATGATATTCACAATCATTGTTATAGCATGCATTCTAAGAAAGAAAAGGGCAAAAACTTCCTTTCCTTGTCAATTTACAATTTTTTCCATAAATTTTCAGGATAAAGTCCTTCATCTATCAATGCTTGAATCGCATTCACTACTTCCTGCTTATCTTCTTTGTAGGTCATTCCATGCCATTTGGCGGATGTTTTTAATACTTTTACCGTTGCTATCTGTTTCGTAATCATCTCTGTTACCGTTTCGGGAATCAAATATTCACATTTGAACGGATTTTCTTTATTCTTTTCTAAAAAAGGTAAGAAATGATCTTCGATGTAGGTAAAAATACTTGGCGTAAAAATAAATAAGTTCATACTCACTTCTTTTTCTGGCTGTATTTCAAAGGCAGGGCTTCCATCAAGAGGAGATGCTATAATAGCCCCATTGGTTTCTACGACTGAACTTTCACATATCTGCGTCAGATATCCATCTTTCATATCACAAATACCGCGTTTGACAGAGCCGTTTTCTGTCAATGTATTTTTGATTTGGTAAGCGACCATGCCATAGGCACCTTGATCCTCTGATGGTAATTGGTCGATAAAGTTAGATGCTACTTGAAAGGCATCTCGCCCATAAAAATCATCGGCATTGATGACAATAAATGGCCCATCGATCAAATCTTTGGCCGAAAGAATTGCATGAGATGTTCCCCAAGGTTTCTCTCTTCCTTCCGGAAATGGAAAAGCAGGTGGAATATCTTCCAAACGTTGGTAAGCATATGCTACTTCGATTTCTTTTTCCACGCGTTTCCCTACTGTTTCTCGAAAGGTGTGTTCATTTTCTTGCTTGATTACAAATACTACTTTTGTGAAACCCGCCTCTTTGGCATCATAGATCGAATAATCGACAATGAATTCTCCACTGGGTCCGACTGGTTCCATTTGTTTTAATCCACCGAAACGACTTCCCATTCCAGCGGCCATAATTAGGACTGTTTTTTCTTTGTTCATAAATTCTCCTTATACTTTAGATAAACTTTTGTGATTTTTCATCACTTTCTTTATACCATATGGGTGTTTAAAAGCAACACTCACTAGAGTATCTGATACTTCAACCACTCGTCCTGCGCCAAAATTTTCATGATATACATAGTCTCCCACTTCATAATTGATGCTTTCGGTACGTATTTTATCTTCTTTATGAAAGACTTCTTCTTTCTTGGGTTCTTCTTTACCGCATACTTCCAAAAGGGAGGGATCGATTTCATTTAAAAAACGACTACTGGGATTCACTTGATCTCTTCCAAAAAGCATACGATTTCTAGCATTTAATAAATACAACTTTTTCTTCGCTCGTGTAATGGCAACATAGCAAAGACGTCTTTCTTCTTCTAATTGATTGCTATCCATTAACGAATTTATGTGTGGAAAGATTCCTTCTTCTAAACCAACGACAAAGACATAATCATACTCCAATCCTTTGACCGAATGTACTGTCATCAGACTGACTTTATCTTTCCCGTCTTTATATTCTTCAACGTCACTGACAAGACTTACTTCTAATAAGAAATCTTCTAAGGAGATAATTCCTTCGCGTTCTTCAAAAGCTTTCGTAATCGATTTGA
Organism: uncultured Bacilli bacterium; assembly: GCA_947853365.1. Classification (GTDB taxonomy): domain Bacteria; phylum Bacillota_I; class Bacilli_A; order RF39; family UBA660; genus Faecenecus. The sequence goes on along the minus strand of CANTWQ010000071.1, from coordinate 840 downwards.
ACTCTTCGAGGTTTTCTAAACGTATTTCACTTTCTAATGAATTTTCATTCATCAATTCCTTCTTATATCCTGTGGTATCTAAAATTTTATCAATCAACTCCGTTAACGTAACATGTTCACTGACTTTTTTTAATTCTTCCATCATATTTTTAAAATCTTTTTCTTTGCCACTATCGATGATTTCATAGATACTTTTGTTTTCGGCATCGGCTCGTTCAATTAACTTACCAATCGATTTTAAGCCAATCCCGCGTTTTGGAACATTGATGATACGCAAAAGACTCACATTATCCTTTTCATTATGAATCAGGCGTAGATAAGCCATTAAATCTTTGATTTCTTTTCGATTATAGAATCCAATGCTACCTAACACATGATAGCGAATATTTCGTTTTAGAAATTCTTCTTCTAATACACGAGACTGGGCATTGGTTCGATAGAGAACAGCAATTTCCTCTTCTTTTACCCCTTGGTTTAACAATGTTTGAATGGTTGATACTACAAAAGATGCTTCTTCTCTTTCACCAAAAGCACGATAATATGTGATTTTCTCTCCTTCTCCTTTGCTACTCCATAGATTTTTTTCTTTTCTTCCTTGATTGTGCTTGATCACTTGATTGGCCGCATCTAGAATTGTTTTCGTAGAACGATAATTTTCTTCTAGAAGTATTGTTTTGGCCTTCGGATAATCCTGTTCAAAGTTTAATATATTGCGGTAATTGGCTCCACGCCAAGAATAGATGGATTGATCTGGATCGCCGACGACACAAATATTTTGATATTTGACACTGATCATTTTGGTTAAAATATATTGTGCACGATTGGTATCTTGATACTCAT
>CANTWQ010000070.1 GCA_947853365.1 uncultured Bacilli bacterium | reverse complement strand
TCAAAAAGAAAATTTATTATGATATGGAGGCTTTAGATGGATTGGAAATCGATATCTATTTAAATGAAGCAAATCGAGATCATCTCTATTATTTTGGCGAAATCAGTGAGGAAGGAATGATCGATCATGAAATCTATGGATAAACAAGAAGTGGATTTATATCTTTACGAGAGAATGTTATGGGAGGAAGGCATCACTTATGTAGCAGGAGTGGATGAAGTAGGAAGAGGACCTTTGGTAGGTCCAGTTGTTGTTGCCTGTGTTATTTTACCACATGACTTTTATTTAGAAGGATTGACCGATTCAAAAAAACTCAATGAGAAAAAGAGAGAAATGTTCTATGATTATATTATGAAACAAGCCCTTTCGGTATCGATTGCAATGAAAGATAATCACATCATCGATCAAGTCAACATTTATGAAGCAACAAAATTGGCTATGTATGAAGCAATCGAAAAAAGTAAAATCAAACCAGAGCATGTGTTAATCGATGCTATGAAACTAGAGAAATTAGATATGCCATCAACTTCGATCATCAAGGGAGATGCCAAAAGCGTTTCGATTGCCGCGGCCAGTGTCATCGCCAAAGTAACGAGAGATCACATGATGTATGAACTTGATCAAAAATACCCACAATATGGGTTTCGAAAACATAAAGGATATCCAACCAAGTATCATATCGAACAATTAAAAGCTTATGGTGTATTAGAGGAATATCGTAAAACGTTTCATCCAGTTTGTGATTTGATATTGGAAAAATCATCAAAATAAATAAAAAAGCAAGAAAAAATCCTGCTTTTTTCGTATGATATATTAGAATAACAATTGACAAGAATAAAATTGTCTAGTATAAATGAATAAGTAAAGGAAGTGCACTATGTCAGAAAAATTAGTGATTGTGGAATCTCCAAGTAAAAGTAAAACTATCGAAAAGTATTTAGGAAAAGGATACCATGTCGTATCGAGCAAAGGTCATATCAGAGATTTAGCAACGACTGGTAAATTTGGTCTCGGTGTCGATGTCGATCATAATTTTGAACCGAATTATATTGCCATTCCGGGAAAAGGAAACTTGATTCGCGATTTAAAAAAGCAAGTAAAAAATGCGGATGAAGGATATCTTGCAACCGACCCAGACCGAGAAGGAGAGGCGATTTCCTGGCATTTGAAGGATGCTTTAGCAATTCCTAACCAAAAATATGAACGCGTTTTATTTCATGAAATTACCAAAGATAAAGTACTAGAAGCATTTGAACACCCACGAAAAATCGATGAAGACTTAGTACATAGTCAAGAAACTAGACGGATTTTAGATCGTATCATCGGCTTTCGTTTAAGTAAATTGATGCAACAAAAAACGGGTGGTAAATCCGCAGGTCGAGTGCAAAGCGTCGCTTTAAAATTGATTGTCGATCGTGAACGAGAAATCGCTGCCTTTCAAAAGGAAGAGTATTGGACCATTACCGCCCATTTTCCAGATATGGATGCGGAATTATTCGAACATGGGAAAGACAAAATCGAACTAAAAAAGGAAGCCGAAGCCGATCATGTCTTAGAACAACTTACCCACAACTTTACGATTCTAGACATTAGTAAGAAAAAGAAAAACAGAAAGGCCAAACCGCCCTTTATCACGTCGACTTTGCAACAAGAAGCTTCCTTAAAACTTGGTTTCCCAGCCAAAAAGACGATGAGTCTTGCCCAAAAATTATACGAAGGAATTGATATTGGAACCGAAACGGTAGGGTTAATTACTTATATGCGTACGGATTCCATACGTTTATCGGATTCTTTTATTGGAAGCACTTATCATTATATTGAAGAAACCTATGGTAAGCATTATATTGGAAGTGTGAAAAAAAGGAAAAAGCAAGAAAATGTCCAAGATGCTCACGAGGCTATCCGTCCAACTTCGATTTTAAGAACGCCAGATGAGATGAAGAAGTTCTTAACCGCGGATGAAGAGAAATTGTATCGTTTGATTTATTGCCGCAGCTTGGCATCCCTCATGAAAGATGCTAGTTTTGAAGCAACAACGATCGTCTTAGATGACAATGATTATCATTTTAAAGCAAACGGTCAAGTACAAATTTTCGATGGTTATATGAAAGTTTATGGGGTGTATGAAAGTGGCGAAGAAAATATCTTACCACTTCATGAAAAAGGTGAAGTATTAACGACCGAAGATATAGAAAAGAAACAACATTTCACCCAGCCACCTGCCCGGTATACGGAAGCAAAACTGATCAAAGAACTAGAAGAATTGGGCATCGGTCGACCTTCGACGTATGCGACGATTATCGATACCATCAAAAGCCGTGGCTATGTCACATTAGAGGATAAGAAATTTGTTCCAACCGAAATCGGCATCAAAACGACAGATAAATTACAAGAAGCCTTCTCCCATATCATTAACGTCAAATATACGGCCAACATGGAGCACGAATTAGATGAAATCGCCGAAGGAAAAATGGATTCAATCAAAGTACTTCGGGAATTCTATGATGAATTTGAACCGTGTGTCGAAAAGGCATTTGGAACGATGGAAAAAGAAAAACCAAAAGAAACCGGAGAGTCTTGCCCAGAATGTGGCAGTCCTTTGGTCATTCGCAAAGGAAAGTATGGCGAATTTGTGGCATGTAGTAATTATCCCACATGCAAATATATCAAAAAGGAACCAACCACGGTCAAAGAAATTTGTGATTGTCCTGTTTGTGGAGGAAAAATCATCGAAAAGAAAACCCGTAAAGGGAAAATCTTTTATGGATGCAACCAATATCCGAAATGTAGTGTTGCCGTATGGGATATGCCAACCGGCGAAATTTGCCCGGAATGCCATCAACTGCTCGTCTTAAAAAATAATCAAGTACGTTGTAGTCATTGTGATTATGTGAAAGAAAAGAAACCATTGGTATGATTTCTTTTTTTTGTTATAATATTTTCAGGAGGTTGATCCTGTGGAAAAAGAAACAGTAACTCTATTTGGAGAAAAATATACGATTGCTAGACCCGAGAAAGAATTTTCACCACGACGTTATCAAATGGTAATCACGGATGTTACAAAGAAACCAGTGGTAATTCCGATTAAGGATCGAAACGGGAAATTAGAAGCAAAGAGTTGTTTATCTAATCTTGATTTCTTTACGACCAAATTTAAAGATAAAAAAGAATTATTACGGGAATGTAAAAGACAAGGATTATTGATCCTTTCGGAAGGAAATGTCGAAATTACTTATTCCCCCAGTAAAAGGAAAAAACCAATTTCCTTATCGATTGCTTATCAAGATGATTTTTATTTAACGAACTTTATGTTAAAAGATCGAAACGAAGCACGCATCAGTCAAAGCTTGGTCGATATGGTCAGTCATTTATTTATCGATTTTGAAAACAAAACCTATCGAAACTTTTTAATGCACTCTAACTTTTTAAAACAGGATTTACTTCGTTTACTACACGAATATCCCTTCCATTATCGTGCTTTAAAAGGGGAGGTCGTTTCGGATTTTGAACAAAGTCAGATGCAAGAACAAAAGCGAAAAACCTTACAAAATGTCTTTCAATACTTTGGCGATAGTTATAAAAGAGTTCGCGGCCTCTATTTCGCCAATAAAGAATTTCATCGTTTATATCCCAATATTTTACTTGAAGAAGATCGCATAGAGTCCCTAGAAATAGAAAATGAGAACACTCCCATTATTACAGAATTTATGATTGATCCCAATGATCCGTTTGAGCATCCGGAAGTAGAAAGGGAAGTACTTCCAGAAGAAAATATCACCAAAGAAGAGCGTTCATGGGAAGGCGAACAACTCAACTTTTCTGATTACGATCAAGGCTATCATGGAGGACGAAAATAATGCTTTTGGAAACCCTTCCTGCGTTGATGAAGGAATATCTAGAATTTTTAAAATATCAAAAAAATGAAAGTGATCGAACCGTCTTGGGATATCAATCGGTACTAAAACAATATGCACTTTATTTAAAACAACAAAAACTCGATCTACTTACCATCAATTATCAAGAGGCACGCGGATATATTCGGTATTTAACAGATGACAAAAAAGAAAAAGCGACCAGTGTTTCTAGAACTCTCAGTGCCTTACGAGGCTTTTATCAATATTTGTTAGGAAGAAAGCTCATTATGGACAATGTATTTTACTATATCAAAGCACCAAAACACGAAAAACGATTACCAAAGTTTTTTCATTATAATGAACTAGAAACACTCTTTCAAGTACCAGATTTAAAAACAGCCAAAGGACAAAGGGATCGTTTGCTATTAGAAATGTTATTTGCAACCGGCGTTCGTGTTTCAGAATTAGTATCGATACGGCTGCAAGATATCAGTATGAGTGAACGAAAAATACGTATCTTAGGCAAAGGCAAAAAAATGCGCATTGTTTTTTATTCGACGGAAGCAGATCGTATCTTGAAAATGTTTTTAAATTCCGGAAGAAAAGAACTATTCGATGGCAAACAGAATCCTTACTTATTTCCTGGCCAAAGAAAAGATGGCTCGATGTCAACCAGAAGTGTCGAATTGATTTTAAATGAAGTTATTTCTCATACCGACTTACAAAAGAAAATATCCCCACATATGTTACGACATAGCTTTGCAACCGAACTATTAAATGAGGGGTGTAACTTAGTCACCGTCCAAGAATTACTTGGCCATGAAAGCATATCGACAACCGGAATCTATACTCACGTCACCAATGATCGTTTAAAAGAAATCTATCGATCTGCCCATCCACGGGCAAAAAAATAAAAAAAGGAATGGTAGTTATGGCAAATCTTGTATTTTATTATGGAGCAATGAATTCCGGAAAAACGACGGGATTGTTGCAAGATGCTTATAATTTAGAAGAAAGGAATTTAAAAGTCGCCGTTTTGAAACCAGAAATTGATACCAAAGGTGAAAGAAAAATTGTATCACGTTTAGGGATATCTAGAGAAGTCGATCATCTCTTAAAAAAAACGGAACACCCATTACAATTGGTCAAAGAAAATTATCTAGAGTGTAAAAGACTTTATGTCGATGAAGCCCAATTTTTAGAGCCTTTTCAAGTAGAAGAATTTTCAGATATTGCCCATCGTTTACAAATTCAAGTATATTGTTATGGCTTAAGAACGGATTTTTTAACCCATGGCTTTCCAGGAAGTATTCGCTTATTAGAACTTGCCGATCGTCTAGAAGAGTTAGAAACCATTTGTCCATGTGGTGAAAAAGCTAGATTCGTCGCACGATTTATCAATCATAAGATGCAAACAGAAGGAAATCAAGTCTTAATTGATCAGAAAGAAGGAGTATCCTATCTTTCACTCTGTGCCAAATGTTATCAAAACGCCAAAGAAGAGGATCCCAAAACATTAAAACTGATCCAAAAAAGTTTATATCCAACTCAAAAATAGACTAGTATTTTCCTCTGAAATCTGATAAAATAAATATATCAGAATAGGAGTGAAAACCTTATGAAACAACGAAAAAATCAAGCCCTGGGGGAGGCTGTCCGAAAATAAAAAAGTAAGAGCAGAGAAATCTGCTTTTTGAGTGTAA
>CANTWQ010000069.1 GCA_947853365.1 uncultured Bacilli bacterium | reverse complement strand
CTTCATAAATATCATCTTGAATGGTGATTGGAATTTGGTAAGAATCACGTAAAGTACATAATAAATTGCGATCAATCTTTTGATTGACAATCAATTCTTTGATATTATGACCGACAACTTCCTTGATAACTTTATGGTTGTCATAATCAAGTAACATAACATAGAAATAGCCAGTGGAAATGTCTGCAAAACTAATTCCATAACAATATTCAAAGTCGTAGATATTTCCTATGTAATTGCTATCTCGTTCGTTTAAGCTATCATCGAGAATGGTTCCTTTGGTCACTACTTGAATGACGTCACGATCGACCATTCCATGGGTTTCTTTAGGGTCTTGTAATTGCTCACAGATGGCAACTTTATAACCCCGTTCAATCAATTTATTTAAATAGACTTGATAGGCATGATGCGGAATGCCACACATCGGCACTCGTTGTTCTAGACCGGCTTGTTTCCCGGTTAAAGTCAATTCTAGTTCACGACTAACGGTCAGGGCATCCTCAAAAAACATTTCATAAAAATCACCCAAACGGAAAAAAATGATGGCATCATCATATTTATCTTTAATACGCATATATTGTTGCATCATTGGCGACAATTTGCTTCTATCTACTTCACTACGTTTCATATATACCTCACTTCTAGATAAACTCATTATATCACAGTTTTTCCAGAAATTACCAAAAAAAGAGACCGCGATGCGATTCTCGTATGAGCTTATTTTAGATGTTGTTGAAAGAGTCGATAGAGAAGACTTTTGGGCTTCTTTTGATAGATTTTCGTTGGGCGATTATCCATTGTTGCACTATATTCTAATTTAGAATAAGTCCCATCACTATTGGCTTTTAAATAATGTACCAATTGCTTTTGCGAAAAGTCTATATCTATATCTACATCTTCTTCTTTTTCTTCTCCACATAGATAACAATATTCTCTTCCAATATCGCCATGAAATTCTACAGGCCCCCGAATGACTAATGGACCATCTGTTAACATATATTTGTTTTCTCCGATTCTACGTAATTCTTTCAACTCATCGGATTGATATCCAACATCCTCTAAATAAACAATTTTTAAAACCATATTCTCCCCGCTTTCTATGTCGTTTTGGATAAAGCATCTAACGCTTCTTGAAAAGTAGAGACCCCGATAATCGTAATGTCATATCCTTTTTCTTGTTGCAATTGGATGCATTCCTTATAATTATTTCCGTTAGGAACAAGAAAGATATCGGCCCCTTCCCTTACGGCGCCTTGGAGCTTGTAACGAACGCCTCCGATTTCACCGACGTTTCCGTCTTGATCAATCGTTCCTGTACCTACGATTTTACGACCTTTGGTAATGTCTTCAGGTACTAGTTTATCATAAATTGATAAGGCAAGCAAGAGCCCTCCTGACGGGCCGGATTCGTTGGCAGAAAACGATAGGGATAGGGCTGGATCTGTTTTGTATTCTAGTTCTTGTAAAAGTGAGATACCAACCAATTTTTGTCCTTCGCTTTCTTGGACGATGGCATAAGCTGTCATGGTTTCGCCGTTTCGTTCGATTGCCATTTCTAATCGATCCCCTACTTCATGAGATCTTACGATTTTCTGTAATTCCTCTAAGGAGTGAATTTCTTTACTGTCAATTGCCATAATTGTATCACTGATTTGTAAATTGGTGTTGGCCCCATCAGCAATGTAAGCAACACGGGCTTTTGTAGAAGTCACTTCAAACGTTTTACCAGCGGCTTGATAACTGACCGAAATGGCGCTTTGATTGGCATCATCTAAATACAATTTGTCGCGCAGTAACACATCTTCGACGGTTTCATTTTCACTCATCGTCATATCGCTTACTTCGACGAGTTCCCAAGCAGAAAAAAAGAAATGTAGTAAATAGGTAGGGATGGTAGCGCGCACTTCAGCGACATAGGCCAAATTAAAGCTACCACTACTCTCACTTTGTTCTTCGATGGTTACTTTATCATTGACATCGATGGTTCCTCCACCCGTATAAATATAATAAGGTAAAGGCCACGTCAGCAATAAAAAAACGCCAACGTAAAGTAAAAGAAATTTATAATTATCACGGATAAACTTCATTATTTTTTCATATGTTTTATCGAACACTTGCATCATTCCTAACTACTCCATTATAGCACGAAAGAGGGATTTTTATGATAAAAAGAAGTAAAAATTACATTTTCTTTGGCATTGGTATTGGCTTTTTGGCCTTGCTTTTGATAAAGTCCGAAATCATGATTGGGGTCGTGCGCGAGGCAATCGATGTATGGGCTAAAACGCTTGTCCCGTCCCTCTTTCCCTTTTTTCTATTATCTGAATTTTTCATTTACTATGATGGGGTACAAATGATCGGTCGCTTGTTACGACCTATTCTTACGCGGATTTGTCATTTTAGTGATGCAGGATGCTTTGTTTTTGCGATGAGTATAGTTTCAGGCTTTCCTAGTGGTGCCAAATACATTTCTGATTTGGTCGAACGTGGTACCATGAGCCGTGAAGAAGGAAATCATCTACTCTCCTGCACCCATTTTTCTAATCCACTATTTATTATGGGAACGATTGCAACTTTATCATTACAGGATAAGCGAATTGGTATTTTGATTTTATTTTCCCATTATACGGCTAATTTGGTGATTGCTTTTTTTAAAAGAAAGCATACATTTTCAAAGGTCAAAACAACCAAACAACAACCAAAAGAAAAAGAAAACTTTGGTACTTTTCTTACCAAAGCCATTTTAAAAACATGGAAAAATCTTGCGACCATGCTCGGTATCATCATTCTTTTTTTCTTAATTACCAAAGGCATTACTACCTATTTCCTAATGTCTACTTTTCAAAATGCTCTATTATCAGGTATTCTCGAAATGACCCAAGGTGTTTTAAAAGTATCGCATTTGATGATTCCTATCTTTTATAAAGGACTTTTCATTACGTTACTCTTATCGTTTGGTGGATTGTCCGTGCATTTGCAAGTGTTATCCTTTATTGATCCAGTCGGACTCAACTATCGCTCCTTTTTAAAAAATAGAGCTTTCCATGTGGTGCTAGCTGGAATTCTTTTTGCTGTTTCCTTTTTCTTATTCTATTAGACTACGGCAACAATATGGATGCCAAAATCATCATCAAAATCTTCGCGAATGATATCGATATGCATGCTATAGATGTGTTTTCCTCCGACTTCTTCTACGTGATACAAACGACCAGCATTGACGTCTACTTTCTGATAAGAAAGGGCACTTTCGCCACTGGCAATTTGATCGGCCGGCGGAATTTCATCGGGAATACGATATTTTTGATCGCCATATTGAATGTATTTGTTACGAACCCCTTCTTCCGTTTGTGGATAGTAAGCAAAGAAGTTCTTTTCCGTTCCATCGGCAAACTTTAACGTAACACAGTTTAAGATACCTTCACCACAGGTGGCAACGGGATTATCTACCCAAACAACTTCTTCTAAACCTAACTTTAAAATATCTGTTTGGACATCTTTCGTAACCATGGCTTTTAAAGTAATATATTGGCTTCTAGTCGATTCTTGTTCCGCCCGCTCGGTATAAGTCATGATGATTGAAAACATATTGAGCAAGATAATCATAACGAATAAAAAACTAAGTAATACTTCAATGGTCGTAAAAGCACGATTGTTTAACTTTTTCATGGCAACACCTCAATATTTGCATATTTTATCGTTTCTACATCACCCCGATGTAAATTTCGTACGATAACGAGACGATATCCCGTTAATACGGTATCGGTCGTATAATTTGGTAAATAAGTGAGGTAAGAACGGATTCCTCTTTCGGTATTGGAAGAAAACAACTTGTCATCGGCAATCAATTTTTTCACTTTCGATAATTCATAACGCATGACATAGATTTTGCCATCATTGGCCGCACTACTTGGAGAAGGCGTAATATTAAGGTCTTCTTTTAAGGCGTTACACAAATCCATTTGACTCCATTTGCTACAATCGGTAATGTCGTTCGCACCAATATTGGGATTATCCATCACGCCGGCAACTAAAGTGTCAAAATTATCATCGGCTAATAATAGATTACGAAATAAATGGGCGGCGTAAACACTATCAATATCATCATAATTATAACGTCGTTCATATTCTCCCATTAACGGAACTAAATTACGATACAAAAAGGAAAAAATGGTAAAGACAAATACAGCGACAATTAACGATTCCATCAGTAGAAATCCTTTGTTATTTTTTTTCATATTTGATGTTCCTCCTTGCCTACTCTCTATTTTTATTATATAATATTTTATAGTAAAAGGATAGACAAAAATAAAAAGAATAGAGGGAATACTATGGTAGCATATGATTTAAAAAACACTCCAATTGTCGATTTAGTCAATAAAATCATCGTTACAGCGGTGAAAGCACGGGCCAGTGATATTCATTTGGATCCGGTAGAAAAAGGATTGAAAATTCGGTTTCGAGTAGATGGTGAGTTACAAGATCATACGATTATTGATCGAGAATACGAACGGAACTTGACGACACGTGTCAAACTGATTTCCAATATGAATATTACAGAAACACGTCTTCCACAAGATGGAGCCATCAAAGGAAGAATCGATGGT
>CANTWQ010000068.1 GCA_947853365.1 uncultured Bacilli bacterium | reverse complement strand
AGCAATGATAAAGAGCATATCACCATCTTCCATCGGTAGGTTTTTAAGAGACGTGATTTCCTCATCTGATAAGAATTTACTAATACTACCAGTGAAGGTTCCTTCCTGATATTTTAACCAAGCCAAATTGCTTGCTCCATAAGTTTTTACAACCTCAGTAAGACGATCAATTTCTTTTCTAGAATATTTACTCGCACAATCAGGAGCAATCAAACCATTGATGATGCCATTCTCTTCCAAAATTTGCCGAAAAACAGAGAAAGAACTGTTTTGAAAAATATTTCCCAAATCCCGAATAGGCATATCAAAACGTAAGTCAGGTTTATCACTTCCATAAAGATTCATCGCATCAGTCCACGTCATTCGCAAAAATGGCCGTGGTAACTCGACTTGTTTGATCTCTTTCCAAAGAGATGCAATCATTCCTTCTGTCATATGCATCACATCATCGCAATCGACAAAACTCATCTCTAAATCGACTTGGGTAAATTCCGGTTGACGATCACTTCGTAAATCTTCATCTCGAAAGCATTTAGCAATTTGAAAATATCTTTCCATTCCCCCAATCATAAGCAATTGCTTATAAAGTTGAGGAGATTGTGGTAACGCATAAAAGCAACCTTTACTCACCCGTGATGGAACCAAATAATCCCTAGCTCCTTCTGGTGTACTTCTACCTAAAACTGGTGTTTCCACTTCAATAAAATCATGATCTACCAAATAATTACGAATCGTTTGCATGATTTTCGAACGTGCCATCAGCTTCTGCTTAATCGCATCTCTTCTAATATCTAGATAACGATATTTCAATCTCGTATCTTCTAACGCCGTCGTATCATCCTTGATTTCAAACGGCAAATCCGAAGCGGTATTTAAAATCATCAGTTGGGATACTTCTACCTCGATTTCACCCGTGGGCAAATGGGGATTTTTATTTTCCCGTTCGACAACTTCACCGGTAACTTCCAAAACGTATTCACTTTTCACACTTTCCGCGAAAGAATAACATGCTGCTTCCGGACGAACGACCAATTGCACAACGCCCGAGCGATCACGTAAATCGATAAAAATGAGGCCTCCTAAATTTCGCTTTTTTAAAACCCATCCATATAAAGTGACCTGTTGATGAATCTCTCGTAACGAAAGCGTGCCATTGTCTATTGTTTTCATTCTTCTTCCTCCTCTACTTCTTCTTCCAGGAACATTTCTTCCCCATCATGGCCCAAATGGAAACTATCTTCGCTTTCCAAATGTTCATCTAAATAATAAATCAAATAATCGAGATCAATTTTGTCTTCTTCTTTCGTTTCATTGTTCTTAATCGTGACCAAGTTTTCTTTTAAATCTTCACTGTTTAAAAGCAATAAATATTTGGCATGAAGACGATCTGCTTGTTTAAACTGTCCTTTGAGTCCACGACCTTGATATTCTGTCTCGACAATAAACCCATTCATCCGTAACTCTTGGGCGAGATACATCGCATAACATTTTTCTTCTTCATTGACATATAAGATAAATAATTCCACGTGATCTTTGATTGGAAGAGAAATGTTTTCTTTGTCTAATGCCATCATCAATCGTCCCATTCCAAGGGCAAAACCCATCCCAGGTGTTTCTGGGCCATCCAATTCTTGCACCAAGCCATTGTAACGACCTCCACCACATAATACGTTTTGGGCACCAAAGCCTTCCACTTTCGCTTCGATTTCAAAGACGGTGTGATTATAATAATCGAGACCACGAACCAAACGGGTATCGATTTCATATGGAATTCCCATGGCTCCTAAATAAGTTAATACTTGATCAAAGCGTTTTTTGCTGGTCTCGTTCAAATAATCTAACGTCTTTGGCGCATTTTTTAAAATATCATTCTCTTTATCCACCTTACAATCCAAAATACGAAGCGGATTTTTGTGGAGTCTCTCCCTACAATCTTCGCATAATTCATGAATATGCGGTGTAAAATAAGAAACCAACGCTTCGCGGTAACGATCACGCGACTCCTTATCTCCCAACGAATTGATATTGACTTTGATTTCTTTTAAACCCAACAAGCGAAACAAATTGACTGGAATGGAAATCACTTCACAATCAACGATTGGATCATCGCTTCCTAACACTTCAACCCCAAATTGCGTCAATTCCCGATCTCTTCCCGATTGTGGTCTTTCGTAACGATACATCGTTCCATGATAGTAAACTTTCACTGGTTGACAAGATCCACCATACATTTTGTTTTCGACATACCACCGGACAACCCCTGCGGTTCCTTCAGGGCGTAAAGTCATATCACGCTTTCCACGATCTTTAAAATCATAAGTTTCCTTCGTGACAATATCCGTTCCTTCGCCAACTCCACGATGAAAGAGTTCAGAAGACTCAAAAATCGGTGTTCGTAAATAATCATAATGGTATTTTTCCATCATGGCCTCGATCACTTGATTGACATATTGCCATTTTTTAGCTTCGGTGCCATAAATATCATGGCATCCCTTTGGTTTGGTTATCATCATTATCATCCTTTCTCTAATCCAAAGAAAAAGATGGCCATACAAGGACGAGTTTCCCCGTGGTGCCACCTTATTTCCATCATTACTGACGCTTCATCCATTAACGCTAGAAACACGGTTCTCTGTTACTAGAAAGTGTCTTTCCTTATTCCATTATCAGTATTTCCATCAACCATACTTTTTCTAGGCATAACAGAAATAAGTACTCTTCTTTCCAAGAATATGATTTTATTTTACGCCATTTTGACTTTCTTTTCAAGTGCTTTTTGCATTTGTTGATACTGTTTTTGCTTTTGACGGTTTTCTTTTTTCGCCTGTTGTAACGTCTTTATCGTATCCTGTAACATACGTTGTTCTCCGGCAAAGCCCATCGAATCGTGTAACCCCTTGGTTTGAGCCACAAAATGTTGATACTTTTCTCGATGAGAAACAACAAAAGGCAAAGATAACAAACTTGCCGTTACAAGTGGAATCAACAATTTACTTTTCGAAGTCTGTAATACAATTGCTTCTAACAAGATACTACCAATCGCCAATCGATTGACTTGATCTTGCTTTAAGTAGGCTTGATGTTCTTTTTCATATTGCATCACTGCCTCTTGATCGAGCGTACTAAAATGATACGCCCGTCCTTTTTGCTTTTGCAACCGATATTTTCTCTCTAACTGGCATAAATGTTGGTATTCGATATCTAAAAGACGAATTTTCTGCGTGAATTCGTTTCTTTCCATTGCCATCATACCATCCCCCTTTTCGTGGCTCCTATCATAGCACAAATTTACGCATTTGGCAAGGAAAACTTACCTACTTCTCGTCAATCATATCCCCAATTTTCACCCGAATATCTTTTTCATAAAAATCATAGGCACAGTGAAGAGCAATATAAAGCGGTAACGACATTGCAACCCCAATCGGACCAAATAACGCCCCACCAATGGCAACCGATAAAATAATGGCCAAAGGATTGATATTGTTCGTTTTGCCATAAATTTTAGGAGAAATAATATAACCATCGATATTCGAGAATACAGCCGTAATAATGACACTAGCGATAAATAAAGGCGTCGAAACAGTCCAAGCCGTAATCATCGCGATAATATTACCAATAATTCCTCCAAAATAGGGAACGATGGTCAAAATCGCCATCAATACACCAATAATAATCCAGTTTGGATGTCCCACGATCCGATAAACAATCGAATATTCAAAGAACGTCACGATCATCAACAAAAACAAGCCATGAAAATAATTGCCCATTTCCATATCCAGTTTTTTCACGAATAAATAGGTGCGTTTGGAAAACTTCTGTAAAAAATGTTTGGTATGACTGCGAATTTTCTCCATATCAAACAAAAGATAAATCGATACGATTGATACAATACAAATATTCGTCACAACATTGATCGATTTACCTAAAATATCAATCGTTCCCGTCGAAATATAAGCTCCCACCTCTTGAATCAAGTTATTTAAAACATCCGTAATTTTAATTTGAATATCGCCCAAATTCACATCGAAACGCGTCGAAATATCCTGTAAGAAGCCGACAATCGATTTAGTAAACGCCAACAATTGCTCATAAACCAAAGGAATCGAAATCCAAAGAATCGCTACAATGGCCGCGATGACAACGAGCAAAACAATCACAATCGCCAGTTTCCGCCGGACGCCCTTTCCTTCCAACCATTTGACAAAAGGATCCAAGACATAAGCAACCACAAAGGCTAGTAAAAACGGAAAACATACCCCCAGGAGTTTCCCTAAAAAACCACCCCAATAACTACTGGTTTGAAATACCAAATATAAAATAACCATAAAAATCAAAATATTTAACAGCTTATAATTCAGACGATTTTTTAACATATCTCTCACCTCTCTAACAAAATAGTTACGGGTCCATCATTGACGAAACTAACCTGCATATTGGCCCCAAAAATTCCTGTTTCCACATTCGTATATTGCGCTAGATAACGATTGAACTGTTCATAAAGAGGAAGCGCTTCCTCTCCATGTAATGCTGCGATATAGCTCGGACGATTGCCTTTGTCACAATTACCATATAACGTAAATTGGGAAACAGATAAAATCTTACCCCCAACATCGATGACCGAGCGATTCATCACTCCATTTTCATCATCAAAAATTCGTAAATGAGCAATCTTTTGTGCCATTTTTGCCAAAACATCATCTTGATCCCCCGAAGTAAAACCGACCAAAACTAACAAACCTTGATCAATCTTACCAACGACCCTTCCGTCCACTTCCACTTGAGCCTGTTTCACTCTTTGAACCACGACTCTCATTACCGCATCATCCTCTCTACCCTAGTAACATAACGAAGCTTCAATAAATCTTTTTGAATCGTTTCAAAATGTTCTTTACTAGTCACATAAATATCTAATTCATAATATGCATTTTGATCCTTACTTAGGTTAATACCACGATCGATCGGCGCATTTAACATATTGATATGTTGCATGAGATCCAACAAATGATTGGTCGAAGTATTCGAATAAACGAGAATGGTCGTTAAAAACCGTTTTTGATTTGGTGTTTGATTCCAATAGACCGGAACACATCTTTCTTCTAACATCGCTAAATTATGACAATTGCTCCGGTGTACCGTAATCCCATTTCCTTTGGTAATATAACCAATAATATCATCCCCTGGGATTGGATTACAACAATTCGCCAAATTGACCTTAATATGATCGATACCCGCCACAATAATATCTGTATTACGATCCGTTTTATCATTCTTCGTAACCGAAACCTTTTTCTTTTCCTCCGGTTCCTCTTTCTTATATAACAGATGGATCACAGAAGATGCCGTCATTTTATTATTCCCAATACTCGCATAGATATCATCGTATTGTTCCATTTTTAAAAGAGATAACAATTTCTTTTCATTTTCATCCGTAAAAAACTCGTTTTGGGAAATCTGTTTTCGCCGTAACTCTTTTTCCAGCAGTTCCTTTCCTCGTTCAATATTATCTTCTTTTTCACTTTTCGCAAAGAATGCTTTAATCCGACTTTTCGCCTGCGTCGTCTTGGCAATGGTAAGCCACTCTTTCGATGGCCCCTTGGAATTTTTATTGGTATTGATTTTGACAATATCATTATTTTGTAATTCGTAATCCAAAGGAACAATACTACCATTGACAATCGCTCCTACCATCGTTTCTCCAACACGCGTATGTACCTTATAAGCAAAATCGATCGGCGTTGCCCCAACCGGTAATTCAAAGACATCTCCCTTCGGCGTAAATACATAAATATTCTGATTTAACACCTCATCTTTGACACTGTTCACAAAATCTTCACTACTTAACTTCTCCGCATTTAAATCCATAATGGTCTTAAAAAATTGTAACTTCTGTTCCGTCGTGTTTTTAAACACTTGATCTTTACTTTTATGTTCCTTATAAGCCCAGTGCGAAGCAATACCATTTTCTGCAACTTCATCCATTTCATGCGTTCGTATTTGAATTTCAAACAAATACCCATCAATACCAAACACTGTCGTATGTAACGATTGATACATGTTTGGTTTAGGCATCGCGATATAGTCTTTAAATCGTTTCGGTAATGGTCGATATTTCGAATGAATGAGTCCTAAGGCCAAATAACATTCTTGTTCCGTATCCACCAAAATACGAAGCGCCAACAAATCATAGATATCACTAAACTTCTTTCCCTTATCCAACTTGTTATAAATACTATAAATACTTTTGGCCCGTCCTTTAATCTCATGCTTGATGTTATGCTCCGTCATTAAATTGCTAACACTATTCATCATCTCATTGACCGTTTTTTCCCGTTCCAACTTCGTTTTATTCAACTTTTCCGCGATATCATAGAAAACATTCGGTTTCAAATATCGAAGCGACAAATCTTCTAGTTCACTTTTAATCTTATGAATTCCCAAATGATGGGCAATCGGAGCAAAAATCTCCAAAGTTTCTTTGGCAATCCGTTTTTGTTTTTCTTCTGGCAAAGCCCAAAGCGTCCGCATATTATGTAACCGATCGGCAAGCTTAATGATAATCATTCGCACATCTTCACTCATACCAACGATGATTTTCTTATAATATTCGATCAAATATTCATTTTCTGTCGAAAAATTCAAACGATTTAATTTCGTAACCCCATACGTCAGTTGCATTACCACAGGACCAAATTTCTCTTCGATTTCGTCCTTGGTACAATCGCAATCCTCTAACACATCATGTAAAAGCCCGGCGATAATCGTTTCTTTATCCGCATACACCGTCGTTAAAATCATTGCCACTTCGAGTGGATGTTGAATATAAGGCTCGCCACTTTTACGAAATTGACCCAAATGCTTTTGATAAGCAAAATGATATCCCCTTAAAATCTCATCTGCCTCTTCTTTTTCTAAATAAGTACGCACCTTTTCTAACAAGTCCGTAATTGTCGTTTTTTTCTTTTCACTCATGTAGTATCATCCCTTTATATAATTTCTAATGCATTTTGTTTCGCCCATTCTTCTCTAATATAAGAATCGAGAAGCGCTTCATCCAAATTCAAAATATCATCGACCATATCGGCCAAAGTAAGTTGTTTCGCCTTAGACCATTTGCTCTTTCGTAAATAATTCCAAATATCTTCTTCTCTAATTTCTTTTCGTTTTTCTTTCGCCAAACTTCTTCTTTTCGTGCGAAGAGCCGGTAACACACGTTGAAACAACTCCTCCACCGTTGCAAATTCTATTTCCATCGAACCAACTCCTTTACATTATTATACGCTAAAAATCACGAAAAAAAAAGAAGAATGCTTCTTTTTATCATCCATGTGAAATGAAAAAGTAAATTGCGTCTAAATATTTAAGTCTGAAATTTAATCTTTCACTCGTTTTAGTCAAGGACTAGGCTTGCCTAGTTCATCGAAG
>CANTWQ010000067.1 GCA_947853365.1 uncultured Bacilli bacterium | reverse complement strand
ATGAGATAATTATTTCGTAAGTAATCACTGGCATTCATAATGAAAATCGTGATCCCTGGAAGTTCGGCAGAATTTTGTTCATACATAGTCACAAAGGATGGTACAACCCAAATTAAAATAAAGGCAACAACAGCGATTGCAACCACCAAAATAACGGCGGGATAAATTAAAGCACTCATCATCTGTTTTCTTGTTTCATCAATTGATGTGTAATATTCGGCCATCTCATCTAAGGTTCCTGGTAAATCACCGGTCATCTCAGCGGTTTTTACCATGTTAATCAAGAGTTTTGGAAAGACCTTTTCTTGATTGTTTAAGGCAGTGGAGAAACTTTCTCCCGTTGTTAAATCATAAACGATTCGTTCATAAATTTTACGTTTGTTGGGATTTGGCGTTTGTTTCGCCAAAATACGAACTGAATCAATTAACGGAATTCCGGCTTTGATATAGGTCGAAAGTTGGGTTAAAGCAAAGGTTAGTTCACTGGTTTTTAAAGTCGTTGGAATAATTTCCATTTCGTAAACTTTTCGTGGCTCAATTTTGACTACCGTGTATCCTTCGTTGATTAGAAAAGCTTCTACTTCACTTTTCGAATAGGCATCAAAACTTCCCTTGATCAATTGGTTGTAATCATTCTTGACAACATAGTTGAACGTAATTTGTTTCAAACCCATTTCTTTCGCTTTTTGATGTTCACGATTAGCTAAAGTTTCTCCTACGCCGGAAATATTTCGTTTGGTCTCCTGTAATAAAATATCAGTATTGGCTACTTTTGGTTTGGGATTTTTCTTCGCTTCGATTAGTTTTTTGGGAAGATGAATGAAATCACGAACCAGATGATAGGTACGAATAAAAATATTCATGAGACGCCTCCTCTACTATAACAAATTATATCATAATCACTATTTTTTGGAAACACTTTTATCGAATTTCACATATAATGCAGTAAGAGGTGTCTATATGTATCAAAACTACTATAATCCATATCAATACTATATGCCACGGATGTCACGGATGGGGTTTTCTACCGTTCGTCCACATTTGAAAACGAATTTTAATTTTTCGGAAATTTTAAATGGAACGCAAAAAACATTGAATATCATTAACCAAGCAATTCCGATTTTTTATCAAATTCGACCTATTTGGAACAATGTTAGAACCATGTTTCGTGTTGTTGGGGCATTGAGAGAAGAGGATGATGGGCCACGTGCTTCCAAACCAAATACGAAAGATGACCATGGGCAAGAATCGGCACATGCGCAGATGCCATCAAACCCGTCAACCGTCATACATTCACACAATCAACCACAGTTTTTCGTATAAAAAGACGCCTTTCGTGACGTCTTTTATTCATTTGTTTCGCAATAATTCCAATTGGTCATGCCAATTTTGGCAGCATCGTCATAATCAGAAAAGGTCAAATTTACTTCGATTTCACTTTGATCTTCAAATGTAACACTCATGCGGATATGGGTGATTTTGTCACTCTCTTCTTCTACTTCGATGGTGTTATTTTGAATGGTTTTTTCTTCTTCCCCAGCAAGCTGATTGGCGATCGTCGTATAAGACTGTAGAAAATAATATGTATCATAAGGACTTGCGAATGAGAAAGGCTCATTGCTAACAAACACATCATTTTTTAATAATTTCAAGAGAAAGAAATGCTCAATTTCTTTTAATTCCATTGTTTGTTCATAACAGTTTTTAATATCACTATAGAAGGAAACGATATTATTTTGATAATCGAAAGTACGAACTAAAGTATCTTCCTCATAATATTTCTGCAAATGATTCACTTGGTCGATGTAATAAGTCTCTTGATACGTTTCTGCTCCCGTGATTTCCATTTGTACTTGATACCCAGCATAAGTATTCATCTTTTCCATTAAGGAAGCAAGAGAAGTTTTTACCTTCTCTTCTTCGGTTGTCAATGACAGTAAACATCCACATACGATCAAAAGGATCGCGATAACAACAAATATGATCAAAAGCTTTTGTCTCTTTTTGTTCATGGCTTTCTCCTATTATTGCATCCATACTTGTTGGGCATCTAAGTGAGCAATATTTAAGGATGTTGGATCTTGTAATAATTGTATTGCAGGATAACCACCACTACCGCTCAATGATACACAATACGTTCCCGTACTATTACGAGGAAGAGTGGTATATTTTGTAACAATTCCATTTACATTGGCATTATGTAACCAATCTCGACGATTGGTCCAACCAACATAACCATTACTTGACGTACCGACAAATCCTTCGTTTTGGGTAATTTTAAAGCACATTTGCGTTAAACCTTTTGGAAATGATACATAACCAGTTAAAGTCGATTGTAATCGTTTATTTCCGCCGATATACCATCCTCCACCATTGATGTGTGTTGCTTGGGCAGATGGACCACCGTCGGTATTACTCATGGATACTCCACCATATGGTGCACTACTACCGTTGACAATATATATTTTGACATTTTTCATGACACAATAGTTACCTGACCATCCACTTCTTAACCCTGCACCATTGACGGCACGGAAACGAGCTTGATCGGTATAGAACCCATCCCATGGGCTCCATGTAGACGAAATATTGGTATGGTCTGCAGTACCGTCACCATTGGTATCGATTTCATAGTAAGAAATACCGGATACATTTTCACTACTACTTAAGCGAATGGTAATACTGGACTGGTTGGTACAGCTACCTGCTCCAGAAACAGATGGGGTTGATGGGGCGGTCGTATCGATACGAATGGTTTCGTTACCACAGACTCTCGTATTTCCCGCATTATCTCGTACAGTTCCTGGCGAATAACTACCGTTACGATCTCCGCTATAGGTTTCGGAAACCGTGGTTGAAACGCATCCACTTCCTCCACTATCACTACATCTTCCAGTAATCGTTACACTACCACTGGTCTTCCATGAAGTACTTCCACCAGAAGTACTACAGGTTGGGGCAGTTTTATCGATTCTGATTGTTTTTGAGACTGTGTTACTCACGTTACCAGCCTCATCATAAGCTCTAAATTGATAGGTAGCATTGGTGTTGGAAGAGATGGTTATCGTTCTAGAGGTCGTTGTTCTCCAACTTGATCCATCATAATATTGATAATAGTCGATGTCACTTTCATCATCGGTTCCATTCATCGTTACCGTTACGGTTTGATTGGTCCAACTTCCCGAATAAGTGCCACTACTGGTTTGCATGGTTACACTTAAACTTGGAGCTGAACTATCTACTTTCATACATACATAACTAGACCAACTACTTTTATTTCCGGCACTATCGACAGCACGGAAACGAACACGGTCATGATCATAATTCGATGGTGGTCTAAAAGTGGCACTTTGTCCATTCGAACTAGATACCGTTCGTTCGGAAATACCGTCATAATCTTCATCCACTTCAAAATAGCTAACACCTGATCCGGAATCACTCGATGTCAAAGTAATACTCCAGCTATCTTTATATTGGCAGCTACTAGTTGCACCAGAGATCGATGGAGTGGATGGATTACTATTATCCACTTTGACTGAAACGGTAGGACAACTTGCTGTGTTTCCAACCCTATCACGGACCGTACCCGGAGATACATAACTGTTGGTGGTTGATGAAATGTATTTAGAAAGTGGATCCGTTGATGGATCACATCCAGATTCGTTATCTGTACAATATCCATAGATATATTGTGATGTTCCCCAAGTGGATCTTCCTCCAGAAGAGTTGCAACTTGGATTCGTTTTATCGACCATTACTCTAACTGTTGGACAAGTCGTTGTATTTCCAACATTGTCTTGTACCGTTCCAGGGCTCTCATTACCATTGACTGTCTCTGTGTTGAACGTTTTTGAAACCGTACTGTTGGATGGACAACCTGATCCAAAATCACTACAAGTTCCTGTAATCGTTTGGCTTGCCAACCAAGAAGAGGTTCCACCGGTTACGTTACAAGCGGGTCCTGTTTGATCGACCGATAACGAATACGAAGTGACCGGCCCACGATTTCCATCAACATCGACCGCTCTCACGTAGACGGTTCCAGTAAAGTCATTTCCCCCGATTCCTTGTTTCGTAATTAATTCTTTTTGGGTAATATAATGATTTGTGGTAAATGTCCAAACACTCGAATTATTTGGTTGATTTGAGAAGGAATATTCATAACCGGCGATTCCAGAACCACCTTCATTGTCGGTCGCAGAGAATACTTGATAAATATCACTTTTGGTCCATCCAGATTCAGAAGAATAAATACTACCTGTGAGACTATCACGATGCATGGTTACAGTCGTTGCCGAAGGAGGTACCGTATCTTGAATTTTCACGGTAATCGTCACCGGTTCTACATCCATATACGTATAAGTAATGGTATAGGTTGTCAAAACACTCGTATCAATCCATGATGGTGCACCAGCAATATCATTTCTTTCTAATGATCCATTTACATAATACGATGCATATGGCACAATAAATGGATCCCCTAGTGGTACTTCATAGTAAGTTGGACTGATACTTAAATAACGACTTGGATTTTCACCCGTTGGTCGATCTGTAAAATTACAAGTATGATCATTTTCATAATCATCACATTTCAAACATACTTGATAGGATAATTGATCCTCTCGTGCTACACGAACATATCCTGTACAGCTATTTTTTTTGACACTCACAGGTTGCTCTAAATAATTACGAGAAACTAATGTTGCTAATTCTACAACACTACTAGCCCCATTGGTAATCGGAATCAAACCACGATTGTCTCCATAATAATCTTGGGCGGCAATTTTTACAATTCTTTCTAGCGAATCATAATAAGCTTGGTGGGTTCTTTGTTGTTGTACTGTTACGACGGGAATGGCAATTAACGCAATCACGCCGAGAAGGACAAACACGCCAAGTACTTCGATTAAGGTAAATCCTTTTCTATTGTTTTTTCGTGTTGGCATGTTTTTTACCTCCTTTTTTATACATCACGTATAAAGCACCAATTCCTGATATTACTAGAATCACACCTACCACAATCAGGAGAATCGATGTAGTTGAAGTACTTTGCTTTGTGTTAGGTAACAATTGATATTCTCTATTTTCACCGTTCGCCGCGGTTACAATGATACGAATCACACTATCTTCTGTTAAGCTCTGATTCCCTTGAATATTGACACTTGCTTCTTCGCTGGTTGGAACATATCCAATATCTAAAAGGCCATCTTCTGTCACATCGTTTAGATCAAAATAGATGACGTCACGATTTGGATCAAAGACAAAATCGGCATCTCCCCATCGCAAATCTTGTAAAGTATTAACTGATTCCAAAGTATTTAAAGTCGCATCTTTAAAAACATTGATTTGATAAATATTGGCCATTTCCGTTTCGTTATTGGTCTTTCGCACTCGAACTTCAATCGTTGTTATTTCTTCCTCTAACGCCGTTATTTTCGGATATTCTAAAATAACATCATCACTATTTGCTTCGGCATAAAGTTCTAATTCACTAAGCGTACTTGGAACTCTAATTTCATACTGTGTGACCACTGGGTCAAAATTGATATATCCATAGTTCGATATCAAATAACGAAGCGATAAGTCCACAGTTGGAGCAAGGCTTCCTTTTTGAATGAAAAAATGATATTGATTTTGTTCACCACGATTCGATTGTACCGTAAAGGTTACTTCCGTATCTTGTTCTGTCAGTGTTACCGTTTGGCTACTTCCTTCTAGAATATTGGCATAATCAGGATGAAGTAATGTCGCCTCTAACGTTATTTCATTGGTGTCTTCGGAGACTAAAATCGTATAGTCATTGATATCTCCCGAAAACTCTGGACTGATGGTTCCTGTACTCAATGCTATGCGGTCTAAATAATTGTTACGATAACCAATGTTCGTTACTTCTTCTACCGATTCCGATGTCACATCACTGTGGTCTGGATCACGGATTTCATCCAGACGTACCGTTGTCTGTTGATCAGATACCTCATTTTTGACTTGAAGGCGAACGGTTCCAGCACGCCCGGCCCCATCTTCATCACCATTCAACGTAATGGTGAAATGATTTCCATCGTTCGTTAACGTAAAGCCATCATAAGACTCGGTTCCGATGAGTTCAAAAACATTGCTATCATAGATAAAATCCATAGAAACGCGATCATTTACAAGCTGCACCATAATATCATAAGCAATCGTTTCTCCCGCTTGGACATCTTCCGGATAATTTACCATAGGAATTAACGATACACTTAGATCCCGTTCAAACGCCTTTACTCGCATCCATGGAACAAGCAAAAAAGCAAGCAGGAAAAGAAAAATTTTTTTCTTCACTTTCTATCACCTCTATCAAAGCCCCTACTATAAACATTATAACGAAAAAATAATATTTCGACAAGGAAAATGCACGATAAATCGTTCCGAAGTGTTTTCCCTTGATTCATTTTTGCAAATCGCAACTCTTTTCATTCCGAATTCGGTGCACTTTTACACCAAATTCGGAATGGATTATTTTTTTTACTTTAGCAGCACACAAAAAAAGTTAGGCAAACGCCTAACGGTACCTCTATT
>CANTWQ010000066.1 GCA_947853365.1 uncultured Bacilli bacterium | reverse complement strand
AAAGGTAAAAACTATGTAGAAGTGATAACAGTCATCATCTGCATTGCTTTTGCCATTACTGCAACAATTCCGAAAGATACTACCTTTACACGCACAGATTTGGAACATCTAGATGTCTCAAATTATGGACTCGGATGGTCTAAAGAGTATTTGCCGATGGCCACAATCGAAAATAATATTGATGTCATCTATGAAGACGCCAAATTTGATATCCTAGAAGGAAAAAGTCAAATTCAGTTATTAGAAAACGAAGTCCCTTATCTGTCTTTTCAAATGAAAGTTGAGGAAAAAACCACTTTGGAATTACCAAGATTACATTATCTGGGTTATGAAATTGTAGAACAAACAGTAGACGGAAAAAAAGAAATACCATATACAGAGAGTCATGATGGATTGATCCAAATAGAAGTGGAAGAATCCGGAACAATCTATGTGGATTATCGTGGAACGAATCTTTATCATGTATTCCAAACCATTCGAAATGTATCATGTCTGTTAGGAATTTTAGGATTAGGATACTATTGTTATCGAAAAAAACAAACTTCGACAAAAAAATAAAAAAACATCTTCTATTCTTATCATAGGAGGTGTTTTTTATGATGCGGCCAGGAAGCAAAGAAAGACAAATCACTAAGCTGTTTCTTTTACTTCTGTTATTAGGTATATTAGTTACCTGTTTGTGGCTCCCACAATACTTATTAAAATAAGGAATGATGTATGGATAGGAAAGAGAAAAGCATATAGTTTACTAGGTGATGATATGACCGAACGTAAGATAAAAAATATGCTTTTTGTTTTGTTTCTCATTGGCCTTTTTACTTTTCAGAATATACAAGCACAAGTGTTAGAAGAATTACCTTTATTTGGTAAAATCATCTTTGTGGATGCGGGTCATGGAGGAAGGGATCCCGGCGCGATGTATGGAAATTTAATGGAAAAAGATTTAAACCTAGCAATGGCTTTAACCCTACAACAAACATTGTTAGAGCAAGGAGCGATTGTCTATATGACAAGAGACGAAGATGAAGATCTATCCAGCAAATGGGATGAATCATTAAAAAGAGGCGATTTATATCGCCGTATTGTGATGTATCGAAAAAAGAATGCAGATTTATATTTATCCATTCATATGAATGATCATGAAAATGAAACCCAGTCAGGAGCAGAAGTGTTATATAATAAGATCAATCCCGAAAATGAAAGATTGGGAACGATTTTAATGAATCTTTTTCAAAAAGAATTACATAGCAAACGGAAGCTAAAAACAACAGATCTTTACATGTATCGTAATACAACGGTTCCAGGCGTATTGATTGAATGTGGCTTTATTTCCAATGCCAATGATCGTTATTTGTTACAAAAGAAGAGTTATCAAGAAAAGATATCACAAATCATCACGAAAGGTGTAATTACTTTTTTTCAGCATTCTTAACTTCAGTACCAGGAAAATAATGAGCAAGAATTTGCAGATAATTAGCGCCATTTTTGGCCATCTGATTGGCACCTCGAAGACTCATGCCGAGCCCCTCATCCTCTAGATGAACCGTAAATAAAATTCCTGTTTCTTGTTTTTCAAATGTGAAGCTGTTTGAAAAGAAACCTAATCTCTTTGCAAGATAATCCCCACGATAACGAAATTTCCCAAGTTGTATTTGTAAGATTCTACCACCTTCGGTGTATTTAATAACTTGTAGAGGAGAAGAACGATCGATTGGTTGGTTTAAAATGTCACTGATTCGTTCAAAAGAATAAAAAACCGGAACTGCTGGAGGACGATCTTCATCTTTTTCCGGACTAGGAACCGAAACAAGATAAGGGATTTTTTCAAATAAAATATCTTTGGCATTTTCCGTCTTTCCTTGATTGGCAAGATGTGTAAAGGGAAGGACCAATGTATCATGATATGTCAAAACTTCTCCTAAAGTATCATGGACAACTTCCAATACGCGAGTAGAAAGCTGCTCATAATCGTCTTTCCAAAGTTCTCTAGCACTATCGGCATCACGATAGATTTGTAAGGTATCGATTTCCTTCAAAGGACGACCCTGTTCAATTTCTCGTTTGGCATAAGTTCGAGCAAGTACCGCTCGTGCTTTCATCGCCTCTTTATGATAACCGAATGGCATATCCGAAGTTACGACTCCTAAAACATAATCTTCTAACCAGACTCTCTCCATTACGCCTGAACTGCGTTCGAGATCGATCAGTTTCCCTGCATGAACTGGAACTTCTTGTGCTTCCTCGACATTTAAAATTTCTATATTTTCATGCGGGTAAGAATTAGTAAAAAATTCGACCGTTTGATAAAGAGGCTCTTCATTTGAACTTGCTATTTCCATATCTTTTTTGATTTGTAATTGTCCGACAACAATACCATTGATGACCAAGTAAATCTTTCGACCTTCAAACGGAATACCTTGATTACGAATATAATTTATCACTCGATCATAAATACTTCTCTTTCGATCATCACCAGTAAAATCTTTGGAGAATTCAAAATGAGGATCGACATAAAGATATAAAACATTTTCGCCATTTACTTCTAGAATTGTATACTGATAGAACATGAATATCACCTAACTTCATTATGAGAGAAGGAAAATGATTTCATACAAAAAAGCATTAAAATTTAAAATATTTTAGTACGCTTTCCCTACTACAATCAACTCCAGATAAATAGGATTTATTTTGGATAACTCGAGTCCAAGCAATTTTTTGGTTTCTATAAATATAATGATCCACCGCTTTTAAAACAGAAATTGTTCGAAACATTGCTTGTAAATAAAGATCTAAAAAAGATGCGTTGGACGTTTTCTTCTTATCGGTTGGGTAGCACCATTTTTCGTGATTCAAGTTAAGAAGTGTTGTAATGTCTTGTGGTGGTTGATGAAAGGATAGGACATAAGTTTTAGCTATATTAGGTTTCGTAAAATGATCTACAAAACGATAGAAATAATATTTAAAACCGAAACGATCATTACGAAATACATGAAAAAAGGTATACATATCTTTGATTGCTTGTTCATAGAAATGGCTCATATGATGAATTCCAAACACTTCGCGAAAAGTAAAATCGATGACTTCTTTTAAAGAATCGGAAAAGTGCACTTTTAAAAAATCTTGTTTGGTGATGAAATATTTCCAAGGAGTTACTTCTTCTCTTAACCAAATAAAATAATTATCGATATCTCTTTCTATTTCCGCATGTTTTTGATTATATTTCCAGGTTTCTTTTTGATTCTTTTGAAAATAACCACCATAATATACGACAAAAGGATGACAAGTAGAATCTAAAAAATAATGTGATAACATGCCATATAAAAAGGCCATAACTTCCGGATCCTCTTGAAAATCATTATACTTAATATAATTGATTAACGTTTGAAAAAATTGTAATGTTTGATGTTCGTGAAAATATGCACCAAATTCTCGCACCCGTTTTCCTTTTTTTAGACTACATAAATGATAGAAATAAAGTGGATCCATTCCTTGGGCAAACACTTTTAACACAGGAATTTGATGGAGTAAGAATTCTCTTCTTTGAAAAGGAAGACGATCATAAATATCCATAATGAAATAAGTATGTGTCATAGTTGATGGCATATTTTCTTCCTCCCTCCATGTCTTATCTGGTCAAATTATAACATATTTTTTCATCAGTTTTTCATATATTTTACACAATTTATATGTTATAATTTATAACAGGTGAGTAAGATGGGAAATAGAACAGATAAGAAGTTTAAAACCTTAGAAGAACAAGTAGAAATTCTAAGAAACAAAGGAATGACCATTAACGATGAAGCATATGCAAAATACATATTACTAAGAGAAAACTATTTCTTTTTAAATGGTTATCGTCATCTTTTTTTAAAATCAGAAGATAATAGACAATTTCTACCTGGAACCACTTTTGAAGAGATGTATAGCTTATTCTTATTTGATCGAATTTTTCGTAATATCATATTTAAAAATTTACTCATCATTGAAAACAACTTGAAATCGATTATTTCATATCAATTATCTCAAAAATATGGTTATAAAGAACATGATTATTTACGTAGTAAATCATTTACGGACGATAAAACCAAAACAAGGCAAGTGAATGATTTAATTAAGAAGATGAAACGACAAGTCCGTATTAACGGAAGTCAACACTCGGCGACAATGCATTATATTACCAATTATGGTTATATTCCTTTATGGATTATGGTCAAAGTATTATCGTTCGGTATCATCGGAGAGATGTATTCTATCTTAAAGAGTGAAGATCAAAGAGCCATCGCTAAAATATATCATATGGAAGTGGATGATATGGTGAACTATCTTCCTATTTTAGCCAATTATCGAAATCTATGTGCCCATGAAGATATCTTGTTTGAAAATAAAACGCAAAAGCAAATCAATGATACCATTTATCACCAAATATTAGAAATTCCCAAAGAAGAGGGTGAATATATTTATGGAAAAAATGATATATTTGCATTACTAATTATCATTAGACAATTATTAAGTCAAGAAGATGTAAAAAATTTAGTAGAAGAAATCGATCACGCACTACAGAATTTATCTTATAACTTAAAAACAATTCATATCAATCAAGTGTTAGATCGAATGGGATTTCCAGAAAATTGGAAAGAAATTGAAACAATTAGAAAGAGGGTAGAAGAATGAGAAGCAAAACAATTACAATTGTCTCGATGATTGCAACATTTTTACTAGGGGGATTATTTACCTATTTTGTGGTTTTAAGCCCTGTTGGCAATATTGGAGAAGACAAAGTTTTAAGTGGATCAAGTGATAAT
The DNA here is from genome assembly GCA_947853365.1 of uncultured Bacilli bacterium. GTDB lineage: Bacteria > Bacillota_I > Bacilli_A > RF39 > UBA660 > Faecenecus. The sequence continues at coordinate 2,402 of CANTWQ010000066.1, read as the reverse complement.
GGAGTGGTGCAATGTGCCAACAACATTACCATCGATGAAACAGGAATCTCTGCCGCGGTCGGAAAAATTTATGATGCGACGGTAACGATTCAAAATTATCAAAGTAACCAACTATTAGATACGGGAAGCGGTTTTGTTTATAAAAAAGATAACAACTATGGATATATCATGACCAATCAACATGTTGTGGAAGGTGGAAACAGAGCCGTTGTGATTATGTCCAATGATGAAGAAGTAGAAGGCGAAGTATTAGGGGGAGACCCTTATTTAGACTTAGCAGTTATTCGTATTCCTGTTGCATATGTAACCCAAGTAGCTACACTCGGAAATAGTGAAGATGCCAAATTGGGAGATACTGTATTTACGGTAGGATCTCCATTAGGATATGAATATAGAGGTAGCGTTACCCGTGGTACTTTATCAGGAAAGAACCGAATGGTATCTGTGAGTGTAAATTCAAATGAAGACTGGATTATGAAAGTAATTCAAGTGGATGCTGCGATCAACCCAGGAAACTCTGGAGGACCACTTTTAAATGTAAACGGAGAAGTGATTGGTATCAATTCTTTAAAACTAGTCAAAGATACGGTGGAAGGCATGGGATTTGCCATTCCAATTGAAGATGCGATGCAATATATTGAAGTCTTAGAACGAGGCGAGACAATTGAACGGCCTTTAATTGGTATTACCATGGTAAATGCAGATGCCACTTATACCTTATATCAAAATGGCATTCGTTTAGATGATTCGATCACGGATGGAGTGGTCGTCGTAAATACGAGCGAAGGAAGTGATGCTGCAAAAGCAGGATTACAAAAAGGTGATGTAATTACGCAAATAGATGGTGAAACTGTTAAAAATGCTGCCTATTTAAAATATGAACTATATAAACATTCTGTTGGCGATACCGTTGAAATCACTTATATTCGTAACGGAAGAACAGAAACAGTTAACATTACATTGACACAAAGTAGTAATTAAAGGAGTAAGCGAACACTCCTTTTTTTGTGTACGATACAGTAGAAAAAACATAAAATATAGGGAAGGAGTGATAAACGTGAATGAAGAAAAAGCATCTTCAAGAATAAAAGGAATTGTTGTCGATGCTGGGCATGGCGGAGATGATCCAGGTGCTGTTTCTGGGGGGTTACGGGAAAAAGACTTCAATCTAGAAGCTGCAAAATATATGTATCAGCGCTTTCAAGATTTAGGAATTCCTGTTGCCATTACTAGAGATACAGATGCAACTTTAACGAGGCAAGAACGTGTGAATAAAATGAAAAACACGTTTGGGAATACTTCCGATGTGTTAGTAATTTCGAATCATATCAATTCCGGCGGAGGAGAAGGTGCAGAAATTATTTATGCCTTGCGAAATGACGACACTTTGGCAAGAAGCATATTAGAAGAAATTGGCAAAGAAGGGCAAGTGACAAGAAAATATTATCAAAGAAGACTGCCCGAAGATCCATCCCAAGATTATTACTATATTATGAGAGATACCAAAAATACCTCCCCGTTGTTAATTGAATATGGATTTATTGATAATCCAAAGGATGTAGCACGGCTACAAGAAAATTTATTAGATTATGTTGAGGCCGTTGTCCGAGCAGTTGCAAGATATGCAGGAGTAACTTATGTTGGCCCCGATGGCGAAGTGGATAATGTATATACGGTTCAGAAGGGAGATAGTCTTTGGTCAATTGCCAATCGTTTTGGAGTAACGGTCGATGCTTTAAAAGAAGCGAACAATTTAACGAGTAATACATTGCAAGTAGGACAGAGGCTGGTGATCCCTAGTACAACTCCAACGCCACCGAGTGGAGAATATGTCACATATATAGTGAAAGCAGGAGATACTCTATATCGTCTTGCACAACAATTTGAAACTAGTATCGATGCCATTATTGATGCGAACAATTTACAAACGACTGTCTTAAGCGTTGGGCAAATATTACGTATTCCAAGTAACGTAACAACAACACCAGAAGAACCAACTCCACCAGCAACCCAAGTTTATACAGTTCAACGAGGCGATAGTCTCTGGAAAATTGCACAACAATTTGGTGTATCTGTCGCAGATTTAATTGCAGCCAATAATTTGACAACCAATACATTGCAAGTAGGTCAACAACTCATCATTCCCGGAAGCGGAACAGTAACACCACCTACCACAACCACTTATACAGTGCAACGCGGGGATACATTTTTTATAGGGAATGGATGAGTAAAATGATTGATTTATATTTAAAAAAAATTTATAATCTAAGACAAGAAAGGAGTCATGTTCATGGAAGATAATGAAAAAATTAGTCTAGAATTTTCTAATCACTTGAACTATGTTTTATCAAATTTAAAACAAGCTATAGAAGAGATAAAGGTTTTAGAAGATAAGACATACT
>CANTWQ010000065.1 GCA_947853365.1 uncultured Bacilli bacterium | reverse complement strand
ATTAGCTCAGTTGGTAGAGCATCCGGCTGTTAACCGGCAGGTCGTAGGTCCGAGTCCTACATCGAGCGCCATTTTTTTTGGCCAGTTGGTGAAGAGGCTTAACACACCGCCCTTTCACGGCGGCATTCACGGGTCCGAATCCCGTACTGGTCACCATATTTTGTCTGTTACTCTTGATGATCAAGAGTTTTTTTGACTTAACTGGCATTTTTATTTGAAGGTGGCATGATGAAAATGAGAATAAGGAGGGGAACATTTGAAAAAAAATAAAAAACAAATCAAAGGCGAATATGTGTTAGAGGAACTAACAAATCCCAATCATTTTTTGTTTTATCGCGTTGATGGTAAAGTATTAGGAGATGTGGGCGATATGCCAATGCAGATGTATCTTGCTTATCAAAAAGAGCAACCGGTCAAGATCGATTCTTCTGGGCAAGAAGTATTGTTTCATTATCATATTGCCGAAGATGGTAAAAAGATTTATATGCATCCAGTATTAGAAAAAGAAGTGGAGGATCCTCATCCATCCGAAAGTAAAGCAAAGCAATTCGTAAAGTCATTGTTTCCTCCCCATCATTCGTAATTTTTCTTGGAACATCGGATGTTACTTGACATAATGTAAAAAATCCTGTATTATTTTAATTACGGAATGCATTTGATGTATCCATTTGGAGTGGTACTCAAGAGGCTGAAGAGGCGCCCCTGCTAAGGGTGTAGAGCGGGCAACTGCTGCGAGGGTTCAAATCCCTCCCACTCCGCCATGATGAATTATAAAATCCTTGGTAACAGGGATTTTTTCTGTAAACAAAAGGGTGGTTGGGATGAAATATGCTTGGTTAAAACCATATGTGAAATTTTTTCAAATTGTCGAAAAAGAAGATCTTAGAAAGAAAAATAGTAAAAAAATGTTATCATCGTTTTATCGCGATTGTTCCTATCATTTTGTAGTACCTAAAAACTATCGATATTATTTTAAAAAAGTAAAATTGGTTCCGATTGCAGAATTATCTGATTGTGGACTTGAATTGTTACTGATGTATTATCTTTATGAAGGAAAAATCGAATCGGGATTATTGGAACAGGTAATTTTAGATCGAACGATTTTAAATATTATCAAAGCAATGTTAAAAGTGGTCAGTAGTTCTTTGCCGGCCAGTGATTATTCTTTTTCGGAAATGTTAGAAGAAGTGATACATCTTCCAGAAAGCAAAGCGACGTTAGATAAACTTTCGACGAGCAATGTCGCAGCTTGCTTTTCCTGTCGCAATGTCTTTTATGTCGATATGATTTATCAAAAAACAAAAAAGAAACTTTGCTTATGTCCTTATTGCAATCAACCAACGTTATATTTCGATTGTGATTATATTCCAATGGATAGTAATTTTGTCATGCTTGCTTATTTATACAATCAAGATCAGGTACCGTTTTGGGATCTTTGTCAAATGGTAGGAAGTAAGATCAAATTATCACGAGAGATAGAGAAGAAAATGGAATATTATAGTTTTTATGATCGATGCAAGTATTATGGAAATCTTTTTGAAGAAGAGAGTCAAACGTTAATGAGTGTTCCTTTTTTAAAGGAAAAAGATGAAATTGACAGTGAGGTGGAAGATGCGTATTTTTATGCCTTGCTTCATAGTTATCATGATATGGAAGAAAAGCATAAGGCCTCAGGAACGATTTTGTTTGATTTCTTTTATCAAAAGGAACAACAACGAATTCTTGCTATCACGTCGGTTCTTAGCTTGCTCTTTTATTTTCAACTTTATTATTTTTCATCCTTACAAGAAATTACATTTGTTGTTTTGGATGATATTTTGTATCACCAGTTAGAAGAAGTATTACACTGCTTACAAGAAAAACGGATTCGATGAATCGTTTTTCTTTTCTTTTGGGGTGATTTCTGCTATAATTTTACCGTAGAATAGAGAGAGGTTTACATGAAAACAAAAATTACTTTAGTGAGACATGCCCAAACGAAGGCCAATATGAAACGTTCTTTTTCGGGAAGAAAAGAAGTTCCCTTAAGTACTTATGGATATCAACAAATTCGTGATTTGACCAATCGTTTGAGGGGAATTGCTTTTGATGCTGTTTATTCTAGTCCGATGAAGCGGGCCATCGAAACCGTTAGACCGATTGCTAAAGAATTGCATCAACCGGTGATTACTGACGATGGGTTGTTAGAACTTTCTTATGGAGAATTAGAGGGAACACCACGAGATGAGATTGCTGATAAGTTTCCGAATGTGTGGGAATTTTTTATTCAATATGATTATTTTAAAGGGGTACCGGGGCAAGAAGAAGTGGAAGAAGGTTTGGCACGTTTCATGCATTGTTTAAAACGCCTGGCTCGTTTACATCCGAATGGTCATATTTTGGTGGCTAGTCATGGTATGATTATTCGCATTTTTGTTTGTTATTTGCTGGGGATGCCTTTTTCGAAATTACCAGAAGTAGACAGAACGAGAAATACTGCATTGACGGAACTGGAATTTGATTTTGATACCGAGAAATTTACCTTGTTGTCTTATAATGATGTATCACATGAAGAAATCTTGTAATCATTTCGTAACTTGGTGACATCCAAGAGAGTAAAGATAGATGGGAAAGTAGATTACTTTCTTTTTTTGGTTTTGTTTTCGTCGATAGAAGTCGACTTTTTTTCTTCTTTTCAAAGTTTTTTTCTCATACATTTTTTTAGGAGGCTTTTGTATGGGAAATAGGAAACGTACCAATCTAGAAGTAGGTCTTACCTTAAAAGAAGTAGAAGAAAATCGAAAAAAATTTGGAGATAATCAAATTACTGGAGAAAAGCAGAATCGTTTATGGCAAATGTTATTGGAAACGTTGGGAGATCCGATCATTAAAATATTGTTGATTGCATTGATGATTAAAACTATTTTTTTATTTCAAGATTTTGATTGGTTTGAAACGCTTGGTATTGTGATTGCTATTTTTGTTGCCTCTTTTATTTCGACGATTTCGGAATATGGCAGTGAAAAGGCTTTTCGTAAACTACAGGAAGCCTCTTCTAAAATTTTGTGTAAAGTGAAACGTAATGGTAAGGTAGAGAACATTCCGATTGATGATATTGTTGTTGGTGATCTGGTACTTTTGCAGGCGGGTGATAAAATACCAGCGGATGGAATTATCGTGCAAGGAGAAGTCAGTGTCGATGAGTCTTCGATCAATGGTGAAGCCAAAGAAAAAAACAAAGAGCCCAATTTAGGGGGGAATATTACACCGAAGAATTCGGTTTATCGTGGTTGTGTGGTTTATGCGAAAGAAGCTTGGATGCAAGTATTGGAAGTAGGAAATCAAACGTTCTATGGTAAGATGGCCCAAGAATTGCAAGAAAAGCAGCCGGAAAGTCCTTTAAAAGTGCGGTTACGGGGATTAGCGAAAATGATTAGTCGGATTGGCTATTGTGGTGCTTTTTTGGTATCGTTTTCTTATTTGTTTTCGGTTATCGTGATCGATAATGGCTTTGATTGGCCTTTGATTTTAGAAACGCTTACGAATTTTCCTGTGTTGTTTGGCCATATTTTGTATGCTTTGACGTTGAGTGTTACTATTATTGTCGTTGCTGTTCCGGAAGGATTACCTATGATGATCACATTGGTTTTATCTTCTAATATGAAACGATTGTTAAAAAATCATGTGTTGGTTCGTAAACTTGTCGGTATTGAAACGGCGGGAAGTTTGAATTTACTATTTACCGATAAAACAGGGACGTTAACGAAAGGAAAGCTAGAAGTGACTTGTTATCAAAGTGCTACTTTTCATTCTTATCACCGTTATTCTGATTTAAAGCCGTATCATACTTATGCAACTTTGATGGGGTTGTCTCTTTTTGCAAACAATGCCAGTTCTTTTGATTCTAAACGTCATGTGATTGGGGGCAATATGACTGATCGAGCGTTGCTTTCTTTTCTGAAAGAGGATCCTAAGATTCCCTTTTATTTGTTAAAGGCGGAATCTTTCGATAGCAAAAAAAAGTATTCTACAGCTTTGGTTGATTGGAATAGTCGTAAAATGCTTTTGGTGAAAGGAGCACCAGAAAAGATCTTACCTTTGTGTACTTCTTATGTCGATGAGGGAATGAATAAACATCGTACTTTTGATAAACAACAATATTTTTCATCGATTGCCAAACAGGTGCAGGACGGTGTTCGTGTTTTAGCACTGGCTTATTCCGATCAGTATCATGTAGAAAATTTAGCAAATCTTACTTTTTTGGGCTTTTTGATGATTCAAGATGAAGTGCGAAAAGAAGCCATTGAAGGCGTTCGTATGGTCGAAGCGGCTGGCATTCAAACCGTGATGATCACCGGAGATAATAAGGATACGGCAATGTCGATTGCTAGACAAGTCGGTTTATTGCGGAGAAAAGAAGATATTGTGTTAACCAGTGATGAATTGGCTTTAAAAAGTGATGAAGAATTACGAGAGATTCTTCCTCGTCTTCGTATTGTGGCTAGAAGTTTACCGCAGGACAAGAGTCGTTTGGTTCGCATTGGTCAAAGTTTAGGACTCGTCGTTGGTATGACGGGAGATGGTGTCAATGATGCTCCGGCATTAAAGAAAGCAGATGTTGGTTTTGCGATGGGAAGTGGAACCGAAGTATCCAAAGAAGCCAGTGATATTGTGATTTTGGATGATAATTTTTTATCGATTTCGAAAGCCATTCTCTTTGGTCGAACTATTTTTAAAAGTATTCGGAAATTTATTATTTTTCAATTGACCATCAATCTTTGCGCAATTCTTTTATCGGTTGTGGGTCCGTTTATTGGTGTAGAAACACCTGTGACAGTCATCCAAATGCTATGGATCAATATGATTATGGATACTTTGGCAGGAATTGCTTTTAGTTATGAACCGCCTTTGAAGGAATATATGCAGGAACCGCCAAAGAAAAAAGAAGAACCAATTATGAACCGTTATATGATTGGAGAGATCTTATTTACAGGTCTTTATTCTTCTTTGCTATGTGTGTTTTTCTTGAAAAGCCAATGGGTTTCAACTTTGTTTCGTTTCGGAGAAAATGATAAATATCTAATGACGGCATTTTTTGGTTTATTTATCTTTATGGGAATTTTTAACTGTTTTAATGCGCGAACCCATCGTTTGAACTTGTTATCTCATCTTTATGAAAATCGGGCTTTTCTCTTTGTTATTTTATTTATTATCGTTGTGCAAGTGTATTTGATTTATTATGGTGGAGAGATCTTTCGGACGTTTGGTTTGACATTTATCGAGTTTCAAATTATGCTGTTGTTTGCTTTTACGGTCGTTCCTGTTGATTTTATACGAAAAATTTATCTTCGGTGTCGTGGAGAAAAAGGTGGTGTGTAAAGGATTTGCAACCCCTTTGATTTTATGCTATAATGAATATGGATGAAGAAATCTTCATACAATAAAAAAGGATACATTTGATTATGTGAGTCAGATGTTTCCCTTAAGTTTGAGTTGCATCTGAAATCAACCTAGTTGAAATCAGATGCTTTTATTATTGTAATAGTAATAATATCATTACTAGAAATAAT
>CANTWQ010000064.1 GCA_947853365.1 uncultured Bacilli bacterium | reverse complement strand
TGGATGAAACGTTGACTTCTAGAGATATTATCAATTCTAAAATGCGTAGTATTCTAGATGAAGCAACAGATCCATGGGGAATTAAAGTGACACGTGTTGAAGTAAAAAATATTATTCCACCGCGTGATATTCAAGAAGCGATGGAAAAACAAATGCGCGCAGAACGTGAAAGAAGAGAAGCAATTCTCCGTGCAGAAGGCGAAAAGAAAGCAGCTATTTTAATTGCCGAAGGTGAGAAGGAAAGTGCTATTTTAAGAGCGGATGCGGAAAAGGAAAAACAAATCCGTGAGGCGGAAGGAGAAGCACAAGCAATTTTAAAAATCCAACAAGCCAACGCCGAAGGTATTCGTATGATCCGTGAAGCGCATGCGGATGAAGCTTATTTGAAATTAAAAAGTTATGAGGCAATGGAACGTGTTGCCAACGGGCATGCTACCAAAATCATCGTTCCATCTGATTTACAGAATCTAGTAACTGCGGGTACGATTTTAGGAGAAACATTAGAACATGGAAAACCACTTCCACCTCATCCTCCAAAAAAGGAAGATATGCTTCCGCCAAAGCCACCAAAAAAATAAAAAATGTCCCTTCATGGGACTTTATTTTTGGAAAAAACCATTTTGTACGTATTTTGTTTCATTGACAACAACGAATGCTTTTTGATCAAAGGAGTAAATCAGTTGTTGTAGTTCTTCTAATCTATGGGTTCCTATTTCAATAAAAAGCATGTATTTGTTATCATTTTTGTTCTTTCCGTCAATATTGATAACGGATACACCATAACCATTGTCACGTAGGGCATCGATCATTGGTTGATTTTTCATACTGGTAATGACTTGGACTGAGAAGGTGCCTTTGATGAGCTTTTGTGATAAAACACTTCCAATATAAGTTCCTGCGGCAAATCCAAGGGCATAACTAATCCCAATCAAAATTCCTGTTTCATTGGTGTTGAGTGCTTCTTTCACCACTAGAAACCAAATTAACACTTCAAAAAAACCAATGATGCTTGCGTATAGTGCTTTTCCTTTGACGGTGATAATTGTTCGAAATGTCCCAAGTGAGACATCGACAATGCGAGCTAGAAAAACTTTGATACATAAAAAGAATAGGCTCATACGAATTCCTCCTAGAATTAGTATGGTCTATTTTTGGGCTTTTATGATTTTATCACCTTGATAAATATTTCTTTTTACCATTTCTTTATCGATTTCGTTAAGGACACAAAACTTTTTTAAAAGCCAAGTTGGGGCAATGAGTTCTTCCTTTTTGGGATCTCCTGTGATTCGATGAATGACAATTTCTTCGTTTAAATATTCTAATTGCGTAACGACGATATCGACATATTCTTCTCTACTTAACACGTGGAATGGTTGCTTTTCATAAAGGGTTGCTAGAAGCGTGTCTTTTAAAATATGTAACATATGAATTTTGATACCTTGAATATTTAGTGTATTTACATATTGTACCGTTTCTATCATATCTTGTTTACTTTCATAAGGTAGACCATTGATAATGTGGACGACCACTTCAATTTGTAAAGCACGTAATTTTTTGACAGCATTTTCAAAACAGGCCAGATCATGGCCCCGATGGATCAGTTTGCTTGTTCGTTCGTGAACTGTTTGTAATCCGAGTTCGACAATCAAATGCTTGCGTTGGTTGATAGAATCTAAATATCGATAACATTCTTCCGTAATTGCATCGGGACGGGTAGCAATACTGATTGCTACAATATCCTCTCTTTCTACGAAGGGTTCGAATGTTTCTTTTAGGCGATCGATCGGTGCATAAGTATTGGTCCCTGCTTGAAAGTAGGCAATCTGTTTGGCGTTGGGCCATTTCTGGTGCATCATTTTTGAAATTTTCGTAAATTGTTCTTCTAAAGATTCGTGTTGATTCCCTGCAAATTCGCCACTTTTTAATTTGGAACAGTAAATGCATCCACCATTTCCATTTTGATCACGGTTAGGACAAGAAAAGGATGCATTTAAACTGATTTTACATACTTTTCCGTGGTGTTTTTGATGATTTTCATAATCAAGTGTATGATAACGTTTGTTGTTATTACTGTATTTGAATTTGTTTTCCATGATTACCTTCTTTCTATGGTGTATAAATAGATTGCCGCCAAATATTCTTTCGGAAATAATAGTGCATGATTACAAAGTTCTTTCTTCTTTTGGTTGGTCCAACTCCTTTCTGCTAGTTGCGTGTAAAATATTTTGATGATTTCACTTTTGGGTGGTTTTTTCAATTTTTTTAAAGCAGATAAGCTGTTTTTTGGCATTTTTTCTAGTTTGTTTCGTATTTCGCGATGAAATTGATGGATGGTGTATATTTTTGCTTCATCGCATGCGAAAGTTTTTCCTAAATGGTCTAAAATATTGGCCAGAAATGAACCGTTGGTACGTTTTTCTTCTAAAAGAAAGTTTTTATAAATGGTGTTTGCTTTTAAAATATCAAGAATGGTTGCATTTTCAGTGAAAGAAAATAGTTCTTTGATATTTTCTTTGAGAGAATGTTCTATTTTCTCTTCCGTTTTTTTAATGTGATTTTTTTTGAACGTAAATTTTTTTCCATCTAATTTTTGGAATACTTTCATCGTATCGTTATAACCAAAACAAATGGCTCTTTGTGCTTGGGTTTGATCAAATACTAAAAATGATCCGATTTTATTTCGGGGTTTAATATAAGTGATGGGGATGGATTTGTCTTTTACGGTACGAACGATTCCCACTGCATTTAAATCAACGGCAATAATTTCTGTGGCGCCTAGTTCGATGGCTAGATTGATGGGCATATTATCATATAAACCACCATCGATCAAAGGAATTTGATCAACTATTTTTTTTTGAAATACTGGATAGCATGAAGCCGATGCCATTAGGTAATCACAAAGTTTGTCGGCACGAATATCTCGTTTATTGACAACCATTGGTTTTAATGTTTTAGAGTTTACGGTAATAATTGCAAATTCTTTTTTGGATTTCATGATGCGTTGTGGATTGAGATATTTATGGATGAGCGTTTCTAATTTGCTGACGTCCATTCCTCCATTTAAAATATTTTTACCATACATTTTGGCAAGTGATAATAATTGATGGTCGGAGCTTTTGAGATCTTCGACATCTTTTTCTTGAAAGAGCAGTTGGAAATCCATATGGTTCCATAAACGATAGGCTTTGAAATAAGTATTTTGTATCATCAAAGCACCGTTTAAAGCCCCGACTGAGGTTCCTGTTACGATGTCATAAGAAATATGTAATTTCCGCAGGGCTTTCCAAACACCAATTTCGTAGGCTCCTTTGGCTCCTCCTCCGGATAAGACAATGGCGCGCATTTCTAATCACCTCTTTTTTTTATTTTATCCTATTTTGATTCAATTGCCCAGTTGTTTTATTTGCATTTTTTCTTATTTTGTGGTAAAATAAGCATTACTTTTACAAAAAGGGGCGATTTTTATGGAAAAATTTATTTATCCTATTTCTTTTGAAAATCAGAAACAATTTCAGAAACATTATGATGATAGTGCGTATCAAGGTGTAATGATTCCTGTCTGTGTGGATGAAGGAGAATTATATTATCAACCGTTATCACAATTGATCTCTGCGGATGATACTACTTATCAAACTTTCAATCATCCGTTTTCAACACTTTCTTTGCGACAACCTTTGGATCAGTATGTGAAGCAATTATCGATTGATCGTCAAAAATCAAAAGTTTTCCTATCGATTTCTTCTATTCCAAATCGTTTTGCATCTTCGATTGTCGATGGTATTCATTATAGTAATTTTTTATATCGTTTGAATGATATGAGTGAGATTTGTCCTAACTTGGTGGTGATGAATGCTTTGGATCGTCGATACTATGATTATCCTGAGATGTTAAATGAAACATTGCTCGATGTTTATTTATATATTCCTGGGGTCCAAACCGGCCAAGTGATTCGGAATTTACCGGATCCAGAACGGACGACATCTCATTATATGACACCGCTTTATTATAAACCGGAATTTTTGGATCAATGCCAAAAACAAGGATATGGTATGGTGTTTTATCCTGGCTATTTCGATCAATTAGAATCTCTTCGTTATGCCTGGGAACGAAGAACAGAAGATACGGAAATTGTCATTGCAACGAAGCATGTAGATGATGTCAAACAAAAAATATTAACCAAGTAAAACTATTTTCGTGGAAAGTAGTTTTTTTTCTTTTTCTATGGTATAATCGAATTATAATGGAGGGTGTGTTATGACACGAAAAAAACGGATGCGGTTATCAAAAAAGGGCATTGGCATTTTGACATTTTTAGTCGTCATAGTGGTTGCCGTGGGGATTTTTGTTGGTTGGAATTTTGTAGAAACGAATACCTATGCTTCTCTTGGCTATTCAAAGGAAGCCATTCAAACCATTCGAAAGGAACATTTAGGAGATCAGATTAAGGAAATCGGAGAGAATGCTACTTTAAATACGGTGCTGAAGAGTGCAGCTTTCCAAAAAGATAATTTCGATTTTTATCAAAAGATTGGTAATTATACTTATACTGATTTGGCGGATGCCATTAACCGGGTGAAGGATAAAGGTTATAACGAAGAAGAAGCGGATGCGATTTTACGAAGTGGCGATGATGCTTCGTTAACGCATTTTCTGTCATTGGACTATCAACAAGAAGTGATGGATTTTCTACAGTTCGATTATGCAAAACTAGAAAATATGGAGCGTTATTATGATTATCAACAGCGAGAATTGACCTCTGATGAAGATACGGTTACATATGTCAATATTGGTTTAGATAAGGATTTTTATACAGATTATGAGGTAATTCATGATTATTCAGTTACGGTTCTTGCAAATAAATATAATCAATTATCCGAAAATTATGTGCCAGATGATCTTGTGGATATTCCAGAAGAATATTGTTTGAACCCTGACCAAAAAATGACAGTCGAAGCAAGAGATGCTTTTATTGAAATGGCTAAAAAAGCCAAAGAGGATGGATTGAATTTGCAAATTCGTTCTTCTTATCGTACTTATGAAGATCAAGAAGCGATCTATAATGATTATAAAGAAATGTATGGTGAACGCCGAGCCGATAGTATTGCCGCACGTCCTGGTTTTTCGGAGCATCAAACAGGACTTGTTATCGATATTGCAACCAGTCAAACTTCTATTTTTTCGCAAACAGAAGAGTATCGATGGATGAAGGATCATGCGTATCTTTATGGTTTTATTCAACGTTATCCGGAAGGAAAAAGTGATATTACTGGTTATAACAATGAGGCCTGGCATTATCGCTATGTTGGCGTTGATATTGCAACAGCAATGCGTGATACCGATTTGACTTATGATGAATATTATGTACGTTATTTAGACAAATAGTAAAAGTTATGTTATGATAGCATTAACAGAAATCTTTTGCTCGATGTTTGAATAAAATAAATAAGGTATGGGAGGAAATATGGAAACAACGAAAAGCAAAAAAAAATGGATTCCCATTGCGATTATTTTAATCGTATTTGTAGTGGGATGTATTGGTATTTGGTGGGCCATTACTTATGCCAGTAGTCCAAAAAGTGTGTTGTTATCTGAATTATCCAGATGGGCAGATAACCTCAATGGCTTAAATCAAACGGAAGAATACCCGGCATTACAATTTTTGAAAGAACAAGATGCCATTCAAACAACGGCGAATATTCATTTAGAATCTGAAGAATTATCGATTTTAGGCCTTTCAAATGCAGATATTGAGATGTCATATCTTAAAAATATCAGTGCCAAAAAGAATGATATCACATTTGATATGCAGGTAAATGGAGAAAGATTGTTTGGTATGTCTGCACTTCAAGATAACGACAGAATATATTTTCGTATTTTTGATACGATTGATACCTACTTGTATCAAACACAGGAATTTGTTTCCTTGACCAGTGCTATGGAGACGGTGGACTATCGTGTATTTACTGATTCTTTTGTAAAAGCGATTGACAAAACAGTCAAAGAAGAAGATATGGAAGAAGAAAAAGTGACTATCGATGTCATTGGGCAAGAAATGGAATTAAATCGTTATAGTTATACCATTAACCGCGATCGTTTGATCACATTATTAGAGACTTATATGGATTTGTTATTGGCTAATGAAAATGCTTCTACATATTTTATGACAATGTTGCAAATATCTAGTAAAGAAGGGGTTCGTAATTATTTTGGAACGAAATTCATTGCTCCATTACAACTTTTATCTGATGAAGAGATGGTACCTTTAACGATTGCAGTCTATGCCAAAGGAATGAACCAAGTTTATGCGACAGAGCTTGCAGTCGAAGGGGAAGTCATTCGCTATGTGGAAAATGAAGGCCATGGACAAGTGCTTTTCTTAGAAAACGATACAGAAGTTTTGACATTAGATATTGTGAAGGAAAATGAATCTTACCAAATTGATGGTGCAATTTCCGATGTCTTAAATGTTACAGGAACCATTACACCATTAAATCAGGGAAAAAGTCATATTGACCTTACTCTTTCGGATAGCGAAGTGGCGATTGGCTTGAAGTTGGACGGTCAAATAGAGGGAGAAGGGGAAGTATTCCAAAGTGATCTGACAGGAATCTTATCGATTACTTCTCAAGGAGAGACCATATCCATTGATATGGATATGAGTGTGAAACAAGAAGTTGGAACAGAAGTAGATCTTTCCGTTGTGGAAGGGGCAAAAGACGTGAATGCTTTGACCGAAGAAGAACAACAAGAATGGGCACAATCACTCATGAATGTACCGTTATTTCAACTGCTGTTTATCGGAAGCACATCTGATTAAACCAAATAATAATAGATCTGTAAAAGGTCTATTTTTTTTGCTAAAATTCACCAATTTTACCAGAAATTACCAGCAGAATCGACAGAGAAAACGAGGTATAATAAAAATGTAAAAATAACATAAAGAAAGTTTTCAAAAAGTAAAAAAATCTCTAGAAACCTTGAAAAACAAAGAAAAGCTTTTGCTTGACAATCGCCTTGGGGGAGGCTGTCTGAAAATAAAAAAGTAAGAGAAGAGAAGTCTGCTTTTTGAGTGTAATGGGATAAGAAAAA